>CAXMSB010000051.1:0-18904 GCA_964195615.1 uncultured Granulosicoccus sp.
TGGCCGGTGAATCGATCGATGAGGACTTCAGCCAAGGCCGCCCCCTGCGTGTAATAGAAAAACGGCGTGCCGCGACCCGTTTCGCGATTGAAGTCGACCCCCGGCGTGGCGAAGAAACCGCGCGACCCGAGATCCACTCGCTGGCGGCGCGCCTCGTCGCAAAGTTGGGCGAAGGGGACCTTGACTCGCGGACGACGGCTGTCGATCACGTGGCCGTCCACAAAATCGACGTGCCGCGGCGAAGCCTGCAGGCCGGCCTCGGAGTCGGCAAGCCGCTGGGCGGCGAACTCCGTCAGTCGGCCCTTGATTTGTTGGCAGGCCCGCACGGCGGCCGCCCCGTTGATGTCAGTGCTGGCCGATGCGGCGGTGGGCGAGGTGTTGTTGTTTTTCTCCGTGCTGGTGGGCATCATCACCACGCGGTCGGGATCGAGGGCAAACTCGTCGGCCACCAGTTGCCGGATTTTTATGTTGACGCCCTGCCCCATCTCCGTTGCACCTGTGGAGACCTGAATCGTGCCGTCGGTGTAGACATTCACCAAGGCATTGCCTTGGTTGAGAAACTTCGTGGTGAATGAGATGCCAAACTTGATGCCCGTCATCGCCAGGCCGCGGAGCTGCAACCGGGAATTGGCGTTGAAATTGGCGATCTCTTGTTGCCGCTGCTTGTACTGCGATTGGGCAGCAAACGTGGCGAAGACCTCCGGCAGATGATTCTTGTCGAACACCTGGCCGTACGGTGTGACGTTCCGCTTGCCCACTCCGTAGAGATTGGCCAAACGAATGTCGTAGGCATCGCGGCCCAAATGCTGGGCGATCGATTCCAGGATGTTCTCGGTGACCGCCATCGCCTGTGGCCCGCCGAAGCCACGGAAAGCCGTGTTGGGCGGGATGTTTGTGAAACAGACGCGACCGTTGAGTTCCACGTGCGGGCAGTAGTAGCAGCTGTCGGCGTGCAGCAGGGACCGTTCCAGCACGGCGGGAGAGAGGTCGGTTGACGCCCCGCCGTTGGAAAAAAAGTTGCACCGTAGGGCCTGAATCCGCCCTTCGCTGTCGAAGCTGACTTCCCAGCGAGTGAGATACTCGTGCCGTTTGCCGGTCACGCGCATGTCGTCGTCTTTGTTGTAGATGACGCGGGCCGGTCGCCCGGTTTTTTGCGAGACGAGCGCAGCCATCAGAGCGGGAATCGCCGCTTGGGTCTCTTTGCCGCCAAAGGCCCCGCCCATCCGTTTGCAAATGCACACTACCTCGTGCTGCCCCAGCCCGAGCACCTCGGCAACAACCGCCTGGATCTCGGTTGGATTCTGCGTCGAGGAATGCACGACGAGTTGACCTTGCTCGCCGGGATAAGCAATGGCCGCCTGCGACTCCAGATAGAACTGCTCCTGCCCACCACTAGTGAAGGTGCCTTCCAGCCGATGCTCGGCGGATGCTAGATGGCGGTCTGCGTTGCCCCGGGCGATCTTCAGCCGCGAGCCGAGAAATCGTTCGCTGCGGATTGCCTGCTCCAGGTCCAACAGAGGCTCGATCTCGCGATAGTCAACCTGCACCGCCCGACGCCCCTCTTCCAACGCCTCTCGCGTCTCAGCAGCCACCACCGCCACCGGCTGGCCGATGTAGAGCAACTGCTCGTCGGCCAGAAACGGCTCGTCGGCCACGATCAGGCCGAACACGTTGTCCCCCGGCACGTCCGCGGCCGTGTAACAGGCCACGACACCTGGCACAGCCAAGGCCGGCGCGACATCTACGGCAAACAGCTCGCCGCTGGCGACGGGGCTCCCCACGAAACCGACGTGCAGCTCGCCGTCGAATGTGCGCAGGTCTTCCAGATACAGCGCCTGGCCAGTGACGTGCCCAGCGGCGGAATCGTGCGGCAGTGGTTTTCCTACGGACGGCATCGTCGGCAACTCTCTAGGCAACCCGAACGGCAGGCTGCTGTTCATGAAAAAACTTCAGTAACACATTTCGCGTCAGTTGATAACGGTAATCGGCCGAGCCGCGGACGTCGCTGATGGGCGAGACCTCGCCGACGGCCAGTTCGCCAGCCTGGAGCATTGTCTCTTCAGTGAACGGTTGTCCGCGAAGGAATTTCTCTGTCTGGCGAGGTCGGATGATCGTGGGCCCCACGGCGCCGAATGCGATTGCCACGCTAGCGATCGACTTGCCGTCGATCCGCATGCGGATCGCGGCGGTAAAACTGGAGATGTCCAAGTCGCGGCGACGCGACACTTTATAAAGCCGTAGCAGTTCGTCCTCACCCGGCAGAGGCACCGCCACCCGCGTGAGCAGTTCGCCCGGCTCGAGGTCGAGCTCTTTGTAACCTCGGTAAAAGTCGTTGATGTTCACCAATCGGACGCCGCGGCTGTTGGAGAGCTCCAACTCGGCGTCCATCACGTGCAAGAACGGCAGCGAATCGGCAATCGGCGAAGCATTGATGATGTTGCCGCCGATCGTGCCGACGTTGCGTATTTGCGGCGAGCCGAACAGCGTGAGAATCTCGTGCAATTGCGGTACGCGGGTTTCGCACAACTTTTCGACCACCGTCCAACTTGCCCGAGCGCCGAGCACCAGGCGGTCGGTCTCGACGCAAACATCTTGCAGGTCACCCAGCCGATTCAAATCCAGGATCGTTGCGGGTAGGTTTCGAGTCTTGTTGATCCGCACGCCGATGTCGGTGGCCCCGGCCACGACGGTCGCCTCGGGATGCGCTCCGAGAAAGTCGACGGCCGCCTCCACAGTGGTGGGACTGCAGAGTAGATGCCGCTGGTCGCCGCGGGTTGCGGAAAGCTCGACGGTGTCCTCGGCCGTCTTGGCAAACTCGGCAAGCATCGGCGCCGAGGGATACATCTCTTCCAAGCGTCGGTGTGCCTTGGCATCAATCGCGGTTCCCGCCTCAATGATCGGCGTGTAACCGGTGCAGCGGCACAGATTGCCTGTCAAGCCGTATCGCATGTCCGCTTCGTCGAGCCTCGGCTTTTCTTCCAGCATTCCCGCCATTGACATGACAAAACCAGGAGTACAGAAACCGCACTGCGAGCCGTGGCAGTCGACCATCGATTGCTGCACCGCGCCGAGTTCGCCGCCGGGCGAGAGGCCCTCGACCGAGACGACGTGCGCGCCGTCCAGCTGGAACATAAACTGGATGCAGGAGTCGACGCTCTGGTACACCAGACGTCCGTCACTCATGCGACCAACCAGCACGGTGCAAGCGCCACAGTCGCCTTCGCTGCAGACGATCTTTGTGCCGACCAGTCCCAATTCGAGTCGCAGAAAATCGGACAGCGACAGCAGCGCCTGGCGCGATGCGACCAAGCGGCGACGACCGTTGATGTAGAGGAGCAGGGAATCTCGCATGAGACGAATACCTTCACGTCTTGCGCCGAGTTTCGCTCAAACTGACGTAAAGAAGAAAGTGACAAAAAGTACGTGTGAAACTAATGACCTCTACGCTTCTAACGAGCCGAGGGCGCCCAACGGAAGCCCGGATTTCGCCAGCTAACGCTAACGCCAGGGCCCATTGGTCGCGCAGTCATCATTAAGACCAACTCCCCGCACTAATCGATTATCAATCAACCTCAAAACATCGTCAAGCGAGGTGCAAACTGCGCATCCTGTGTAGGTAGTTTCCACACGTAGCTGAACAATATCTGCGGTTACTTGCAACGTTCTATGGTGTCGGTTACCTGCATCAGCTTTGCTTCTTACCTGCATTGTCAGTCGGGCAATGCGGTTTCCCCCCGGAAGGTGTTACGCGTAGAATCACCAAGGCAGTAGCCCAGGCACTCTTATGGCAATCAGCGTCTTTGATCTCTTTACGATTGGTATCGGACCGTCCAGTTCTCATTGTGTCGGACCCATGAGAGCTGCGCACCATTTTGCGCACCAATTGAACGAGATTCAACTGCTCGACAGAACCGCACGCGTCGTCGTGCGACTCTATGGATCGCTGGCGCTCACCGGCGCCGGGCACGGCACCGACAAGGCACTGCTACTGGGCCTGGAAGGCGAAACGCCCGAGCAGGTTCGGCCGGAAACGATCGACGGGCGGGTCGAAGCGATTCGCACCAACGCGACGCTGCGACTGATCGGCAAACGGTCGATTCCGTTTCAAGCTCAAACCGATTTGCTGTCTCTCGTCAACGAATCGCTGCCGCATCACGCCAATGGCATGAACTTTTCTGCCAGCGACCAAGCGGACCAGCAGTTGCTCGCCGAAGATTACTACTCCGTGGGCGGCGGGTTTGTCGTCGATGCCGAGGGACGCTCCATCCAACCCGAATTGCCATCCAGCGGGCCACCGCCATTCGCGTTCCACTCAGGCAACGACCTGCTGCAGATGGCCGAGACGTCGGGCCTTTCGGTGAGTGAAATGACTTTGCAGAACGAGTTGTGCTGGCGCAGCCGGGAGCAGGTGTTCGCAGGGCTCTTGCGCGTGTGGCAGGTGATGCAGGAATGTGTGCAGCGAGGCTGCCAGACCGAAGGGATCCTCCCCGGCGGGCTGCAGGTGCGGCGGCGCGCGGCGGACCTCTATCGCCAACTCCACGAGCGCTCGCAACCTTCGTCGGTCGACAATCTTTCGCCCCTGGATTGGATCGACGTCTACGCCCTGGCGGTGAACGAAGAAAACGCCGCGGGCTCTCGCGTCGTGACCGCGCCCACCAACGGCGCGGCCGGCATCGTTCCCGCCGTGATGCACTACTACCACCGCTTTTGTGAAGGCGCCAACGACGAGCAGACTGTCCGCTTTTTGCTCACCGCCGGTGCGATTGCCATGTTGTTCAAAGAAAAGGCATCGCTTTCCGGCGCTGAGGTTGGCTGCCAAGGCGAGGTCGGTGTCGCCTGTTCAATGGCGGCCGGGGCGCTGACCGAAGTGATGGGCGGCACGGTCCCCCAGGTCGAGCAGGCCGCCGAGATCGGCATGGAGCACAACCTGGGCCTCACCTGCGACCCGGTCGCTGGATTGGTGCAGGTCCCCTGCATCGAACGCAATGCCATGGCCTCAGTCGCCGCCGTGAACGCCTCGCGACTGGCCCTGCACAGCGACGGCCGTCATCGCGTGTCACTCGATAACGCCATCAAGACAATGCGAGAGACGGGCGCCGACATGTCGCTCAAGTACAAAGAAACCTCGCGAGGCGGGCTGGCGCTGAACGTCGTGCAGTGCTAATCCGTTCTTCCAAGTTGTTTTTTCACCACAGAGGACACAGAGACCACAGAGAAGAAACAGAATTCAGTTTCCTCTGTGCTCTCTGTGTCCTCTGTCGTAATAACTACACTGCCGGAACGGCGCGGACTTGTTCCGGCCTACGGCTTGAGTTCCTACTCGGGCCTTACTGTTGCGAGAGTGGTACCGTTGTTGTCAATAACTACGATTGCTCGTTTGTCGTCTTTTCGATCCATTAACTCTAGGGCCACCTTCTTCTTGTCTGGAGAAGGAAAAAACGTGATAAAGGAGGTATACTCTCGACTGGTGAGAAGCACTTTCCGCTTGCCAAGAGCGGGCATTTGTATTTCGAGCTTCCACTGCTCCTCCTCAGAATCCGAATCTTCCGCTTTCTGTGTCGTAAACTTGCAAAGCTGGGATTCGTTTCCAAGAAAACGATGGAACGCAGTCAGCTCGCCGTCGGAAGGCACTAACTCGATCGTATTCTTCTTTCGGGAGGCAGTCATCGAAGCAGTGTCGAATTCGAGAACTTCGTCTTTTGAAAACAAAAGCAACACATCGCCATTCCATTCACTCCCCAGAAATGGATCCGATTCTTCACCGGTATCAAGCGGCAGGTCAAATACACTGATCCGTCCGTCCCAGTCAACCAAACACAAATGTTCTGACTCGTTCGCATTGACAATTGCAATGAAACCCTTCCCGTCAGGGCTTGTCGGCATATTTTCGAACGGATAGGGCATTGCCTCTTCTAGCTGAATCCAAGTATCCTTGTCGCAATCGTAGATGGCAACACCTCCTCCGAATACGATGATCTTGCTCGGCGGACCGCCCCAATTGAGTGCTGACTGACGGAACTCACTTTCGGTAGCTTTGCTCGGCTCTTCTAGCTCTAAAGTTAGCTCGCTAACACTCGACTCCTTAACAAGGTGTCCGTCCAAGTCATAGATGAATACCTGCGTCCGTACCAGGCTTCGATCAGAGTCTTTAGTCTTGAATTCCTCCACCTTGGCGACCGCAACGCGCTTCCCGTCGGCCCTCAATCCTGGCCATGGCGTGCTGGCGTTTGTGTCTTGAACGATTACCCGGCTTGCTTGTTTGGTTAGATCAAACTGGACAAGCCGAGACCCATCCTTCTCCGAAAAGATTATTCCGCTGGAATCTGGGACCCAGAGCACGGCATCCGGGACACCACAGCCGGAGATTCCCAGAAACGCTAGCGAAAGCATTCTCAGGGCGATGCCCGTATTCCGACCGCTCTCTATCGAAGTTCGTATCATCCCATTTTTCCACATTGGTTGAGTTCGAAAACGATCCACACTCGGCGCCGCTTTCGATTGTAGCAGGGGAAAAATGCGTTAGGAACCTGTTTCTCGACAGCCTGGCTGTTTTCTCCCAACGTAAAGCGCCGGAGCAAGCGGAGCGCGATTCCGGCAAAGTGTACCGAGAGAATGGGCTGCCGGAACTGTGTGGACTTGTTCCGGCCTACGACCTACGTTCCGACTACCGCAAAGAAAAGCACTCGATCTCCAGCCGCATGAGTTCTTCGGCCACGGCCGCTGCAGAGGCGGGGCGGCGGAGGCTGTCTTTGGCCAGCAGGCGATGTACCAGCGAGGCGACCGGCTTGGGAAGTTTTGGGGCGCTATGTCGAATGCATGTCGGCTTCGTCTCGCGATGCATCCTTACCAATTCGTCCGGCGAAGCGGCGTCGAACGGCAGCTCACCGGCGATCATTTCGTAGAGCGTCACGCCCAAGCTGTACAGGTCGCTGCTCGGCTCGGAACTCAAGCTGGAGGTGATCGCCTCGGGGGCGATGTAGTTGAGCGTGCCGACCACGGGACGCGACGACCAATGTTGGCCTTCGGTGCCGGAGTGGGCGAATCCGAGATCTATGAGCGTGGCGTGCCCTTCCGGCGAGACGAGGATGTTGCTCGGCTTGACGTCGGCGTGGATCATGCCGGTCGATTCGTGCAGCGCGCTGAGCGCCTCGGCCACTTGGCGGGCGATCCACAACGTGATCGGCAGTGGCAGGGTAGTCCCAGGCGCAAGCATCTCGGCCAGCGAGCGAGCGTTGAGCTTTGGCGTGATAAAATAAAACGGTGCTTCACCGACGTTGGCAGAGAGAACCGGCAGCAGATGGGGATGCGAAATCGTGCGCCCCAGCCAGGCCGCCCGGCGTTGCATTTCGATCGCTTGCGGATCGCGCCACCACTCCTTGCGCAACACTTTCACGACATAGTTGGCCGGCTGATCGTCGGTCGCGTCGGCCGGACGAGCGATGTAGACCCGCGCCATCTCGCTTTCGCTGATCAGGCGGACCAGCTGCCATGGGCCGATCCGGCCGACCAGCTGTTGCTTGACGGGCCGTTCGGTGTTGGCAAAATTTGCGTGGACGCGGCTAGAGCGCTCTACGGTGGCCATGCGGGGGCGTTGTGCGAGTGGGTCGGAGTCGGGGGAGTACGCTGAACTGCAAAGAATTTGGGTCCAGTCAGCGTGAGCTATCTAGTCCATCGGCCGTTCGAGCCACACGTCTCTACGCCCAAAAACTGGGAATGCTCGCCTCGCTGTAAAACTGGAGAAGCCCGGCGAGGTTTGCCGTCAGCCGCCGACGAATTTTGCTTGCACCGTGCGGGCCACGGCCGGATCGTCGGTCCCGCTGACGATGGTGCGGCCGTCTGCGAAGATGGTGAGCTGATACTCGTCGACCTCCAGCCGTACAAGAAACCCGTTGGCAGTCACGCGGCCGACCTCGCCCAGTTTTTTCGCTAAAGCCGCCAGGTCCACCGGCTCGGCAGTTGCCGCGGAGATCTGTACCGAGTTGCGTCCGCAGAGTCGAGTGATAGCAGCGCCGCGGCCTCCTTCGAGCCAGTCAAAATCCCGCCGGCCGCAGGTGGGGCAGTCCGCCGAGCGACTCGCCGCGACATTGATCGTGCGAATCTGATTCTGCCATAGGTCGACCAAGGTCATGGCCGGATTCAACTGGCCGCGGTTGCCACTCAAGAGCTTCAGCGCTTCCATGGCTTGCAGCGATGCGATGACGTTGACGATGGGGCTCAAGACGCCCGCCGATTCGCAGGTGGGCTGCGCGGCCGCGGGTGGGGGCTCGGGCATGATGCAGCGGAGACAGGGGGTTTCGCCGGGGACGATCGCCAGGGTTTGGCCCTCGGCACCCACGCAACCCGCGAAGAGCCAAGGTTTTTCTGTCGCGACAGCAAGATCGTTGATTAGATAGCGGGTTTCGAAATTGTCGGTGCCGTCGACGATCAGGTCGACGTCGTCGGCCAGGCGGCGAATGTTCTCCGCGTTGAGGTCGGCGACGATCGGTTCGATCTCGACGTCGGAATTTACACGCGAGAGTCTCTGCGCCGCCGCCACGGCTTTTGGCAATTGGGCGGCTGCGTCGCTTTCGTCGAACAACACTTGCCGGTGCAGATTGTCGAGATCGACAAAATCGCGGTCCACCAGCCGCACGAAGCCGACGCCGCTGCGCACCAGCACGCCGGCCGCGACGCAGCCCAGTGCTCCGCATCCACAAACAAGCACCCGGCCGGCCGCGAGCTTCCGCTGCCCCGCTTCGCCCAACGGGGCAAAGCGGATTTGCCGACGGTAGCGGTCGAGTTGAGGATCGGAATCTGTCATCGCGAGACATCTCACACAAAGTAGCCAGCCAAGTCGAACTGCGGAGCCAGGTCGGCCTGCAATTGGTCGCAGGCGCGACGCGCTTGTGCCAGTTCAGCGTACGCCCCTTGGCGGCGAATCGCAATCATGGGTTTTTCGCAGGTCGCTGCCCAGGCAGGGGGAAGCTCGGTTTCGTTGAGTTCTGCCGCGATTACGTCCGCCCAGGCGGCTTCTGCGAAACCGCAAGCGGGGTGGGTGACACTTGCAGTTCTTATCGCGTGCGGTTTGGAAGCGGCATTGTCGAGCAGTACGAGGGCCACCGAGGGTTGCCAGGTGTAGCTGACGATATCTGGCGAGAGGCCGCGCAGGTCGGCGACGACCGGCACGCCCAACTCGCTGGCCCGTTGCAGGAATGCTCCGCTTGGATCGCGAACCACCAGGGCCATTTCCGCTTCGACCGCGGTGGGAAGATCCTCTGCATCAAAATCGTCGACCACCACGGCCCGCAGCACGATCCGCCGCCGCTCGCGAAACAGGTTCCGGCCGTCGATCTCCCAGCGGCGCAAACCCACGGTGTGTTTCCAAGTGGTCGTCGCTTCGTCGGCCTGTTGCAGTGTCAACTCGACGTCGTACAAGAAAGGCAATTGCGGCGTCCAATAGCAGGGGTCGGTCACCAGCAGCGTGCCGTTCTGATCCGCCTGAAAGGTTGCCGGCAACGTGCGTGCTCGCTCGCAACGTGGGCCGCGGAGTTGAAAGGAGCGGACTTGGACCCCCGACAAATCGCCGAGTTCAACGAGCACCTCCGACTCCGTCGCGCGGTGCGTGAATATTTCGAGTTGTTCGTTGAACGCGGTCATGTTGCCACTGGGTTGTGCTATTCGGCCACCGGTTCCGTCGCCAGCTGGAACTGCTCGGCCAGGTACTTGCCGGTGAGCGAATCGGCATTGGCGGCGACCTGCTCGGGCGTGCCGTGGGCCACGACGCGGCCTCCCTCGTCGGCGGCGCCGGGGCCGACGTCGATGATGTGGTCGGCCGCCTGCATCATCAGCAGATGGTGCTCGACCACCACCAGCGAATGCCCCAACTCCACGAGCGACTCAAAACAATCTAACAACTGCAAGACGTCGGAATAGTGCAAGCCGGTGCTTGGCTCATCGAGAACAAACAGCGTGCGACCGCGTCGGGGCGCCGCGATGTAGGTGGCCATCTTCAACCGCTGCGCCTCGCCGCCCGACAAGGTATTTGCCGGTTGGCCTAGCCGCAGGTAATCGAGTCCGACGTCCATCAAACATTTCAGTCGGGTAAGAATCCGCCGGTGTCCGCGAAAAAAGGAAAACGCCTCGCGAACCGACAGCCCCAGCACCTCGGCGATGCTCAAGCCCCGATGTTTCACGTCAAGCACTTCGCGACGATAGCGTTGGCCCTGGCACTGGGCGCAGCGCATGTACACGTCGTCCATCATCCGCATGTCGATCCGGGTGTAGCCCTCACCCTGGCACGATTCGCACCGCCCGCCGTCGACGTTGAAACTAAAATGGCTCGCCTTGAAGCCACGCGATTGGGCCTCGGCGGTTTCAGCGAATAGCGCACGAATTGGGTCGAAGGCCTTGATGTAGGTGACTGGGTTCGAGCGAGGCGTGCGGCCGATCGGGCTCTGGTCGATCAGTACCGCGTCTTCCAGTTGTCCCGAGCCGAGGATCTCATCGAACGGCAAAGGCTTGTCGCCTTCGATCCTCAACCGCTGGGCAACCGCTGGAAAGAGCGTCCGCTCGACGAGTGTGCTCTTGCCCGCGCCGCTGACGCCGGTTACCACGCACAGCACGCCCAGGGGAAACTCGGCGGCCACGTCCTGAAGATTGTTGCCCCGCGCGCCCTTCAGACGCAACCAGCCGTGCTCGGTTGGCCGCCGGTCGCTCTGCGGCGCAATGCGGCGTCGGCCGGCAAGCCAATCGGCAGTGCGGCTCTCGGTGCTGTTGAGCATTTCCTCGGGCGTGCCGTGAAACACGATGCGTCCGCCGAACTCGCCGGCGCCCGGGCCAAGTTCAACGACTTCGTCGGCAGCGCGAATCAGCGACGGCTCGTGCTCGACCACCGCGACGGTGTTCCCCCGATCGCGGAGCTCGCGGATCGTGTCTACCAACTGCGGCATGTCGGCCTGGTGCAACCCGGCACACGGCTCGTCCAACACATAAAGCATCCCCACCAGGTTGGAGCCCAGGGCCGAGGTGAGCGCGACGCGCTGCGCTTCGCCGCCGCTGAGGGTGCGCAGCGGACGCTCCAGGGCCAAGTGTCCCACGCCGACGCGGTCGAGATATTCCAACCGAGTGACCACTTGCTCGAGCAACAAGTGGCCAACCTGGCGCTGCCAAGTGGTGAGTTCGGCCGCGCGCAGCCACTGGAGTGTGTCACGAATCTTCAGCGCCGAGACCTCGGCGATGCTCTTACCAACCACTTGCACTGCCAGGGCCTCGGGTTTGAGGCGAGCGCCCCCGCACGCGTGGCAGGGGTAATAGCTCCGCCAGCGGCTGAGGAACACCCGCAAGTGCATTTTGTATTTGCGACGCTCCAGCCAATCGAAAAAACCGTTGAGCCCGCCGAAGTCGCGCTCGGGCACGCCTTCGCGCACGAGGGCGGCCTGCTCGGGAGTCAACTCGCGGTAGGGCACGTCCACCGGTAGCCGATAATCGGCGGCCAGGGCCAGCAGTTCTTCCAGTTCGTGGGCGTAGGCGGGCGTGTTCCAGGGGGCGATCGCCCCTTCGCGCAGCGACTTGCTGGGGTCGGGCACCACGCGGTCCATGTCGACGTCGATTACGTTGCCAAAGCCTTCGCAGGCCGGGCAGGCTCCGAGCGGATTGTTGAAATTCAACAGTTGCGGCTCGGGCGAAGGATAGTCGATGTCGCAGGCCTCGCAGCGGAAGAACTGGCTGAACCGCCGCACTAGCCATTGTCGACCGCCGATTTCCGTAGCAGTTCCCTTCTCTTGAAGGGAGGGGCTAGGGGAGGGATTGTTCTTTGCGTCGGACTCGTCCTCCGCCCACACCACACAAGTTCCTCGTCCCGCTTCCAGGGCTGACTCGAGCGAGTCGCGCAGTCGCGGGAGACTCTCTTGCGAAACCGACAAGCGATCGAGGACCACTTCCACTTGGTCGAGGTCGGCCAAGTGCGTGGCGGCGGCGGGAGATAGGTCGACGGTTGTGTTGTCGATCACGCAACGGAGGTAACCCAACGCCATGAGGTCGGCCACCCACACTTGGTCGGTTCGCTCCGCGCCGCGTCGCGAGGGGAAGCCGATCATCAGACGCGTGCCCTCTGGCAATGCGGACAGTTGGTCGGAGGCCGAGTCGGCCGAGTCGCGAGTCACGCGGCTGCCGCAACCGTGGCAGACGACCTCGCCGATGCGGGAGAACAACAACTGTAGGTGTTCGTTAATTTGGGTGGCACTGCCGACGGTCGCCCGGCTCGAGCGGCTGACAGTTTTGCGCGTCACGGCAATCGAGGGAGGAATGCCTTCGATGCTTTCCGCTTCGGGCTTGTCAAATTGCTGCAGGAACTGACGCGTGTAGGTAGAAAAACTTTCGATGTAGCGGCGTTGACCCTCGGCGTACAGCGTGTCGAGCGCCAGGCTCGTCTTGCCGCTGCCGCTCACGCCGCAGAAGGCGATCAGCCGTTGGTGCGGCAGATCCAGATCGACATGCTGCAGATTGTTGACCGCCACGCCGCGCAGGCGAATCGTCTTCGCCGACGTTGAGCCGTTCTGATTAGGGGTCGCAGACACGGATGCACTCTCTGGAGGGTCTCTCAAGCAATGCGTAAACTGCTCATCTTACTGGATACCGACCCCGGTGTGCCAGCCGATGGTTGGCAAGTTGCACAATGACAGCCCGCGAGGCTTTGCTATAATCACGGCAGTCGACGACTTGGACCGCAAGGGAGAGGCTGCTTCCGTGGCACAGAAAAAGTGGAAAAATCCGTTCTACGCGCTGCTGATCCCCGTGGGGATGGCGTTTGTAGTGACGGGGTTTGCGTATGGATTCATGGCCTTTCAGATGGTCAACGCCGGCGCCGAAGCCGCGGATCGCTACGCCGACCATCCGCTCTTTACCTGGCTGCGGGCCCATGGCAGCACGGCCATGCTGGTCGAGTTGGCGGTGCTTGCCGTACTGACAGTTGGCGCGATCGGCACCGACAGCTGGTGGACCGAGAAGGACGCCCCGGACGATTCTTGACGGAGATAGAACAATGCAGATAAAACCATCAGAAAAGGTGCCCCAGACGGCGGTCGACATGGAGGGCGCTGCCGGTTGCCAGGTGCGGATTCTAGTCGGCGACGACCAGCAGGCGCCTAACTTCGTGATGCGGCAATTCGAACTCGCCCCCGGCGGACACACGCCGCGACATTTTCATCCTTACGAGCATGAGATTTTTATTCTGGAGGGCAACGGTGTAGCGGTCGACGGCGACGTCCAGCGGCCACTCGCCCCGGGCGACGTCGTCTACGTTGCCCCCGACGACGTCCACCAATTCCGCAACACGGGCGACGCACCGATGAAGATGCTGTGCCTGATCCCCAATTCTGCCACGGGCAAGAACGTGACCGTGGTTCCCGAGTGCGGGCTGGAGCAACAACCAAAGTAATGGCCGACTCGTCCCCTCAACAGGAAATCGACCAGCTCCGTGCCGAAATCTGCGCCCACGATCGGCGCTACTACGTCGAAGCCCAGCCGACGATCTCCGATCTCGAGTACGACCGACTGCTCGAGCGGCTGAAGCGGCTCGAAGCTTCGCATCCCGAGTTGGTCACGGCCGACAGCCCTACGCAGCGGATCGGCGATGCGCCGGTCGACGAACTCAACTCGGTACGCCATCGCGTGCCGATGATGTCGATCGACAACACCTACAGCCTCGAAGAGCTCAAGAAATACGGGGAGCGGATTGCCGGCTTGCTGCCCGATGAGCAGGTTGAGTGGGTCGTCGAACTGAAGATCGACGGCGTGGCTGTGTCGATCACTTACGAAAATGGTGTGCTCGTGCAGGCGGCGACTCGGGGCGACGGCGCGACGGGCGACGACATCACGCACAACGTGCGAACCGTGCTGGGCGTGCCGTTGCGGCTGGCCGGCGACGACGTTCCGCCGCTCGTCGAGGTGCGAGGCGAAATCTACATGACCAACGCCGACCTGGTACGGCTCAACGCCCGGCGACAGCAAGAGGAATTGGAACCTTACGCCAACACTCGCAACGTGACTGCCGGCAGCATCCGTTTGCTCGATCCGCGCATCTGTGCCGAACGGCGGCTGCGAGTGTTTTGTCATGGTATCGGCGCTGCCGAGTCGTTGGGCGCGACCAACCACATGGATTTCCTCGCCCAACTCGGCCGCTGGGGCTTGCCGGCCACGCCGCACGTCGAGCTGTTTGCCAGCTTCGACCGCGCGGTCGAACATGCCGAGTCGCTCGTCGAACGGCTGCACGAACTCGATTTCGAGGTCGACGGGCTCGTGCTCAAAGTGAATCGGTTCGACCAACGCGAGCAGTTGGGCACCACGAGCAAGAGCCCGCGGTGGGTGGTTGCTTACAAGTTTGAGAAGTACGAGGCGGTGACCAAGCTCAACGAAATCCGGGTGCAAGTTGGCAAGACGGGCACGATCACGCCGGTGGCCGAGTTGGAACCGGTCGAGCTGGCGGGCACGACGGTCAGCCGGGCCAGTTTGCACAATGCCGACGAGATCGCTCGCAAGGACGTCCGCGTCGGCGACACCGTCGTGGTGGAAAAGGCGGGAAAGATCATTCCACACATCGTTCGCGTGGAAGTCCACCAACGGCTCGACGATGCGAAAGAGTTTCCGTTCCCCACGCACTGTCCCGAGTGCAACACGCTGCTGGAAAAGGACGAAGGCGGCGTCTATATTCGCTGCCCCAGTCTGGCGTGCCCTGCCCAACTCCGCGAGCGGCTCCGCTATTTTGCCAGTCGCTCGGCGATGGATATCGAGGGCCTGGGCGACAAACTGGTCGATCAGCTAGTTTCCCAAGAACTGGTGACCGAGTTTGCCGATCTCTACGAGCTCACCGAGCCGAAACTCTCGGGGCTCGAGCGGATGGGAGAAAAGTCGGCTCGCAATTTGATCGAAGCCATTGAGTCGAGCAAGTCTCGCGGGCTGGCTCGCTTGCTCAACGCGCTGTCGATTCGTCACGTGGGCAACCGAGTTGCGTCGATACTGGCCGATCAGTTCGGCTCGATGGACCAATTGCTGCAGGCCGACGTTGACGAGTTGAGCGAGATCGACGAAGTCGGCCCCATCATCGCCCAGAGCGTGTACGATTTCGTGCATGGCGAATACGGGGAGCGAACCATTCGGCGGCTGGTCGAAGTGGGAGTCGAGCAAACGGCGCCAGAGTCGGACAATGCCGCCCCCGCCAGCCAGATCTTCACTGGCAAGACGTTCGTCGTCACCGGTAAGTTGCAGCAGTTCACCCGCGACGAGATTCATGCCTTGGTCGAAGCGAACGGCGGTCGGGCGTCGAGCAGCGTTTCCGGCAACACCGACTATCTAGTCGCCGGCGAGAAGGCGGGCAGCAAATTGGAAAAGGCGAAAAAGCTGGGCGTCAACGTCCTCAGCGAAGCAGAGTTTTCTGCGTTGCTTTCCCAGGGCAGTTAGCCGCGAGGCGCTAGCCGAGCGCTCCGGCGCCAGAATCACCACAACCGGCACGATCGCCACGGGCGTCACGACCGCCGAGGCCAGATCCCGCCAGTCGGCAGGTTCGGGCGTATACTGGTGAAAGGAGGCCTGATACCCGACTTTCGGCCTCCGGCCAGAATTTCGGCTGGGCGATCCTTCCAGGAGCGAAAATCCCGCTGGGACCTGTTTTTCTTGGCTTTTCGACTCCTCCAGTTTATGCTGGAGGGACGGCCTCGAACGGATTCGCTCGCGGTCGGCTGACCCAAATCACTCCACACAACATTCCCGACAGGGCAAGGCAGAGGCAAGATGAAATTCAGAGAACACGCAAGCTGGCTTTTCGTGCTGGGAACATTGCTGATCGGACTTCCCTTCGCTCGGGCCGACGAGCCGGCCGAACCGGTCGAGGCGACCGAAGAGGCCGAAGAGAAGGAAGCCCTTGATCTGTTCCAGGCCATCGACGACGGCTTAGTGGACGTCAAGTTCGTGGCGCGGAGCGACTCGAAAGGGCGGTTGGTGATGACCAACAAGACCAATGAGCCCATCGATGTTCAAATCCCCGATGCGTTCGCGGGCGTGCCGGTGTTGCCACAGTTTGGCGGCGGCGGAGGCGGTCGGGGCGGCGGTGGAATGGGCGGTGGCGGCGGTGGAAACCAGAGCGTCGGCGGCGGCGGTGGCGGTGGCGGTCGCGGCGGCGGCGGCGGTGGCCGAGGTGGCGGCGGCGGTGGTCGTTTCAATATCCAGCCCGAAAAAATCAGCCGGGTCGACGTCCCCCTCGTTTGCCTGGACCATGGGTTGAAAGATCCTTCCTCCAGCAAGCCTTACGAAATTCGTCCGATTGAAGATGTTGTCGACGACCCCGCGGTGATTGAAGTAGTGAGGGCTTTCGCCAACGGCGAACTGCCCCGCGGCGCTTCGCAGGCAGCCGTCTGGCATCTCAATAGCAACGTCAGTTGGATCGATCTGGCCAACAAGCTCACCGGCACCAAGCGGCAATTCGTCCGCGATCCCTACTTCAGCGGGACGGAAGTTCGCATGGCCATCGCCATCGTACATCAAGCCGAAGCGATGACCGCGGGAAAGACCATTGAGCGACGCAATTGGAAGTCGCCCAGCCAGAAGCAGTTCACCGAGGAAACGGTCTACGACGGCTACACGCCCGAAATGGAAGAAGCCGGTGCCGAGGAGAACGACCCGGGACCCGAAGCGGAAGAGGCGGACAGCTCTTTGTAGCGCCGTTTCCGTCGATCGCAGCTATGCGGCCGATTTGGCCTCTTGCCGTTGCTGCGCCAACAGGCGTTGGATTTCGCGCTGATACTCGTCTTGTTGCGTTTGCCAACGTTTTTCTTCGACCGTGAATTGGCGGTGCTGCTGATCGAGTTCCTTCTCGCAGGCGACCAATCGCGCGGCCCTCTGCTCGAGATCCCGTTCGCGTCGAGTGAGCCATTGCTCTAGTTCAAGCCGCCGCTGTTGCAACTGTTCGTGCTGATCGGCCAGTTCGCTACGCACGGCCTCCAACTGTTGCCGACGACTTTGCACCTCTTCCGAGGCGAGCTGGAAATGATCGGCCAGCCTGGCCCGTACCTGGGCGATTGATCGCGCCAGGGTTGCCGGCGCCAGGGCGCCTTGCAGTTGGAGCCAAACTTCCTCGGCGGCCAACCGCATTTCCAGTACTTCGCGCTGCGCCGAACGCAGCTCTTCCTGCAACCCTTCGAGCGCGGCTTGCCGTTGTTCGAGTTCCTCCTCGCGACGGTCGAACTGTTGTTGCCGCTGGTCGAAGAGCGTGTTCTGCTGATCTCGTTCCTCTTGCAAGTGTCGTCGCTCGCGGGTGACCTGGTTCTCAAAGGCCAGTTGCTGATGTTCGAGTTCGCGCTGGAGATCGGCTTGCCGCAACTGCTGGTCGGCCAGCATCGACTCGGCGCTGGTGAGATGCGCCTCGCGTAGGTTGAACTCATGGTCGCGTTGCTGCAACTCGACCATCTTCTGTTCCGTGACGCCCAGGCGTTCGAACCGCTCCAAGGCGGATTTGATTTCCTGCTCGCGGAATTTTATCCGACGCTCGTTTTCCTTGAACTCGGCCTCCAGGAGCTCATGCGACTGCAGCTTCCGCTCCAACTCGGCCCGTTGCCACTCGGCTTCGCTGGCCCGTTCGTTGAGACGTTGCTCCCATTCCTGGAACTCTTCCTGTCGCTTATTGAGTTCATCGCTGGCGGCGCTGATCTTATCCGTACGTTCGACCAGCGAGATCTTCTCGTTTGTCAGTCGGTCGGTCTGTTTGTAGACTTCCGCTTCGCGCTTGTCGAGCTCTCGTTGGCGCTCTTCTAACAGTTGCCGTGCCTGATCGAGTTCCTCTTGTTTTGTACGACAGAGGGCCTGCTGCAGATCGAGCTCGCCGAGTTTCTCCTGCACCTGGGCCTCGGAGAACTCGAGTTCGGTCTCCCGGCGCACGGCCTCTTGCTCTCTTCGGGAAAGATCTTCGTCGCGCTGCTGTGATTGGGAACGATCGAAGTCATTCGGCTGGTCGGTTTGCTCAGCCTGGTCTTGGTCGCGGTGATCGAGAGCCTGCTCGCGGTCGTCGAGCTCGGTTTCGCGCTCTTCGAGCCACAGCCGGGCGTTGCGAATCCGAGATTCCAGGTCGGCTTCTTGCGAGTTGATCCGCGATTCGCGGTGGTCCATCTCTGCGAGCTGCTGCTGCAGACGATCGCCCAATTCGGTGGCTTGGCGCGCCAGCACGTCGGGCGGCACCCCGGCTTCCAGCAGTTGGCTGAAGCTGACGTCGACCGCGTCGCAGTCGACGGCGGCATGTTCCGGAAGAACCGTGGAGGCCACGGCCATCGGCACGGCATGCGGCGATGGCGATTCGACGCGCTGCACCGGATGGGCGCCGTCGACTCGAGTCTCTCGATTCGGCTCCGCGGCTGAAGAATCTTTCTGCACGTCTTGTTCGTCGCTGGCCATGCTAGCGTCCACCGCAGGCGATTGGTCGAAATGTCAGTACGCTTTGAGTAATCCGCAAGGTCTACCCAAAACGTCAAATCGGCAATCCACCTGAAGATGTTTATTGTTCCCTGGGCAAAAGCCGCGAAGGGCTCGCCGCTAGCATAAGACAGGAAAGCTGCGCATCGAGGGGCCCACGAAAGCTCGCTTCTTCGCGCATGAAAACCAAGCTGGGTGGCACTGTCTGGCTTGTCCAGCAGTGCGAAGCGGTGCCAGGGTTCCACTGCTGGACAAGCCAGACAGTGGCACGCTCCATTCAGGCCCATCGCTGGCCGAAGGTCTAAGCCTTGGCGGCGTCGATTGCTTCTTGCAAACGCGCTTTAGGCTGCACGCCCACAAAGCGGTCGACCACTTCGCCACCCTTGAACACCATCAGCGTGGGGATGCTGCTCACGCCGTAGCTCTGCGCGGAGTTGGGCGATTCGTCGATGTTTAGCTTGGTGATCTTCGCCGA
>CAXMSB010000052.1:0-2652 GCA_964195615.1 uncultured Granulosicoccus sp.
GGGATGCTGTAGGTCCTGCATACGGCGAACGTATCATGGATCTGGATATCGTCGCCGGGCTGAGCCGTGACTTTGTGTAGGTAGCCGATAAGAAGGTCGTGCTTGGTCTGGCTATCGAGCCGAGTGACGCTGACCCCGTGCGTGTCTGCTCCGTTGGAGACCGGAACGGTGTCGTAGCCGCGCAGGACAAGATTGGTTAGCAGCATTGAATCTGTCCCTTCGAAGTACCCGACTGACTTGCGGTTCATCAGCGCCTACGCAAGAAGGGCAAGAGCCCGGTCGAGGATTTCGCTCGGGTCCAAGAACTCAACCACGTCGGGAGAATCGGACATCAACTCGTGCGCCTTCTCCTTGAGGTCTTCGGGAACCTCCACCAAAAGAGGAATCCCATAGGTTCGGCAGATACGGAAGACCTCCTGGTATGGCAGGTCGTACTCCACCGGCGCATACAACTTGTGGAGGTAGCCGACGAGGATGTCGTGTTTCTCCTGCTGGTTGATCCTGCGCACGTTCTTGCCGTGGTGATCAACACCATTGGAGACGGGCAGCGTGTCGTATCCTGCGCAGATGAGACTGGTTAACAGCGTCGAGTCTGTTCCTTCGAAATATCCAACTGACTTTCTAGTCATTCATGCCTCCACGTAGTCCGCATTATCGCGGGCTACAAAGCCTCCGAATCCGCACGCTAGACGACGCCCTGGGCAAGCATCGCATCGGCCACCTTGAGGAAGCCGGCGATGTTGGCGCCAACGACGTAGTTGCCGGGCCTGCCGTGCGCTTCTGCTGCTTGGTAACAATTCTTGTGAATGTCCACCATGATGTTGCGCAGCTTCTTGTCGACGGTATTGCGATCCCAGGAGGTATGCCCTGCGTTCTGGGCCATCTCGAGACCGCTGGCCGCAACGCCACCAGCGTTTGCCGCCTTGCCGGGGGCAAACAAAGTGCCTTCGTCCTGGAATAGGCGAACCCCGTCGGGGACGGTCGGCATGTTGGCGCCTTCCGCAACGAGCGTGACATTGTTGGCAACGAGGCTCTTGGCGTTCTCGACGTTTATTTCGTTTTGGGTGGCACACGGGAACGCACATTCGGCATTCTCGACAGCCCAGGGACGCTTGCCTTCGTGGTACTCCACACCGAAATGCTCGGCGTACTCAGAGATCCGTCCCCGGCGTACGTTCTTGAGGTCCATGACCCAGGCGAGCTTCTCGTCGTCGATGCCATCTTTGTCGTAGATGAAACCGCCAGAGTCAGACAGAGTTACCGCCTTGCCGCCGATCCGATTGATGTTCTCGACTGCATACTGGGCGACATTGCCGGAGCCGGAGACAAGACATGTCTTTTGATGGATGCTGTCGTCTTTGACCTTGAGCATCTCCTCAGCGAAGTAGACCGCTCCGTAACCGGTGGCCTCGGGCCGGATCAGGCTTCCACCCCAGCCGGGGCCCTTGCCGGTGAGCACGCCGGCGAACTCGTTGGCCAATCTCTTGTACATGCCAAACATATAGCCGATCTCGCGGCCGCCGACGCCGATGTCACCAGCAGGCACATCAGTGCGGGGGCCGATGTGGCGCCACAACTCGCTCATGAAAGATTGGCAGAACCGCATGACTTCCATGTCGGTTTTGCCCTTGGGATCGAAGTCCGATCCGCCTTTGCCTCCGCCCATGGGGAGGGTGGTCAGGGCGTTCTTGAAGACTTGCTCGAAACCAAGGAACTTAAGGATGCCAAGATTGACACTCGGGTGAAAGCGCAAACCGCCCTTGTAGGGTCCGATGGCGCTGTTCATCTCGACCCTGAAGCCGCGGTTCACTTGCACTTCCCCGGTGTCGTCAACCCAGGGAACCCGGAACATGATCACCCTTTCGGGTTCGACCATTCTCTCCAGGATTTTGGCTTCGCGGATGTCCGGGTATTGGTCGAGAACCGGGTAAATGGACTCGACGACCTCGTGCACCGCTTGATGGAATTCGGATTCGCCTGGGCTGCGCTTGGCAACCTGGTCCATGAACGCCGATACAGAATTACTCACGCCTTACGCCTCCGTGGGACGGGGTTTTCGAAAACGCATCTCTCTTCTTCTGTCGGCAGGGGCCGAGTGACAATTCACGGAATTATTGGCCTGCTCGTGGATTTCTCGACGAGGCCGATTAACTGTGATGTCACAGTTTGAATCCCAGGTAAGAGAGCACTGAGTATCCATCTCGACTAAGCCTATAGCTTATGTCTGGCTTTGCCATGGACCGTTATGCCCTGACACGAAGGTCCTTTGACAGAAAGTGCCGACCCGGGCGGCTCGGCTAGGCCGAGACGACTGAGTCCGTGAGTGATGCTCTGCGAAGCAGAACATCAGAACCTGCCCTGCGGGCAGGCGCCGTGAGGCCTTTCGGACACGAATGACCGCCCTTGATTGGGGCGGTCATGAGAAACCAGGCGGCAATCCCGATTGCCGCCTGAGTACTACCTCTGTTCGCGGAAGTACGGCAGACCCAGGGCCGCCGGTGCTCCGAGGAACCGGGCTCGTTTACCGCTGGTGAGCACGATCATGGCGATGATGGCGAGAACGAATGGCAGCATCGCCAGCAGGCTCGACGGAATATTGCTCCAGGGCTCGCCCAAAGTTTGCAGCGTGAATTGGATACGCTCTGCCGCACC
>CAXMSB010000053.1:0-33309 GCA_964195615.1 uncultured Granulosicoccus sp.
CCGTCGCCCCTCGGTAAGATGTCACGCTCGTGATACGTCTCTCGGAGCTGGATGAAATGTCTACGAAAACCCCTCGCATCCTGGCGTTCGCTGGTAGTGCGCGAAAAGATTCTTTCAACATGAAGCTCGTCCGCGTCGCGGCCCAAGCAGCCGAGGAGGCGGGAGCCGAAGTGACAGTGCTCGACATGGCCGAGTATCCGTTGCCCTTGTACGACGGCGACTTGGAAGCGCGAGAAGGCTTGCCCGCCAACGCGGCAAAACTGAAGCAGCTGTTCCTGGAGCACGACGGGCTCATGATTGCCGCGCCGGAATACAACAGCTCGATTACTCCACTGTTGAAGAACACGATTGACTGGGTCTCGCGCCCCGCCGAAGGCGAGGGTCCGTTGGCCGCATACAATAACAAAGTCGCCGTGCTGATGGCGGCCTCCCCGGGTGGCCTCGGCGGCCTGCGGGGCTTGGTCCACGTGCGCGCGATCTTACAGAACATCGGCGTAATCGTGCTGCCCGACCAACGTGCCGTGTCGGGCGCCAGTGACGCCTTCGACGATTCGGGCCAACTGAAAGACGAGAAGCTGCGACAATCGGTCCAGGGCCTCGGCACGAAACTGGCGAGCGTGCTCAGCCGGCTTGGCGACAAATAATCGGATAACCCGTTTGGAAACTATTGATGCTTGCGCCACCAATGAACCGAGGGCGCCCAACGGAAGCCCGGATTTCGCTGGCAAATGCTGGGCGGCGGCGTTCAATCGTCGCGCAATCATCAATAAAACTGGAGTACTCGCTGATGAGCGATTGGATCGAACCGCCCAAGAAAGCACCCGCGTTTACTCTGACTGCCGACGACGGCGCGAAGGTTCGCCTGTCCGAGCTGCTGGGCGGTCCCGTGGTGCTCTATTTCTATCCCAAGGACGACACGCCCGGCTGTACCCGCGAGGCGTGCGCATTTCGCGATCAGAAAGCAAAGCTCAAGAAGCTGGGGGCCCACGTGCTCGGAGTGAGCCCCGACAGCGTGGAGAGCCACGTCAAGTTCCGCGAGAAGTACAAGCTGAATTTCCCGCTGCTGGCCGACGAAGGGCACAAGATTGCCGAGAAGTACGGCGCGTGGCGCGAAAAGAACATGTACGGCAAGAAAAAGATGGGCATCCAGCGGAGCACCTATCTTATCGACGCCGCCGGCAAAGTCGCCAAGCTGTGGAAGAGCGTCAAAGTCGACGGCCACGACGAGCACGTCCTCGCGGCGCTGAAAGAGCTTGGTTAGAGGGTCTCAGTCTGTCATCCCGAGGTCCGCCGAGGGATCTCGTTTGCAGTAGGGCAGATGCTGCCAACGGTACGACTATCCAGGCGAACTCAGCTTCACACTAGATTCCTCGGCGGACCTCGGAATGACACAGAGCTTAGAGGCGTACCTTGCTATCTTACCCAGCCGTCGCCCGGGGCCCGACCCGCAAGGGCTTTGGTAAACAGTACGGCGCGTGCCGATTCTTTCGTGGAGCGTGCGCAGAAAATGTTCTTCTCCGGTGCTTTTCATTCGTCGAGCCGGCGCGGAATCGGGTAAGGTTGGTTTGTAGGCGGCAGACGAGTGCCGCTCACACTTTTCAGGATTGGCTCGCAGCAATGGGCCGTCACGCTCCTCATGATGTTTGCTTCTTGATTTGGGACGGCCAGCGTCGGAAATGAACCTGCCCCCGGAAGGCGTGTCCTTCACAGCGTAGACATTTTCCATCGCTTCGGCAGATGCCACTGTTGGCAGTGGTTTTGCCGAAACACATTGAGGACCACTCGATGACCGTTAGCAAACTTGGCTTACTGAATCAGTCTTACGGCTCCACAAACACCGTCGAATTCCGCCGAAATATGTCGGTCGACGCCTGCACGGTGCAGCAAGGCATCGTCGAGGGAAGCTCTTCCTCCGCAGTCGCGGCAAGAATTGTGCCGTTTGACGATTCCGGCGAGCCGGGACCGGAGTCGCTGGTGGAACTATATTCGTGCGATGGACGGGGCGTCTCGTTTCATCACCAACTACCACTGAGCGCACGCCGAGCACTGATCTCGGTGGAAGACGAAGACTTCGGCAGTTTGGAAGCCGAGGTGAGTCTCTCCTGGTGCCGCTTCAACCGTATGGGTCACTACACCAGCGGTGGGCGTTTCGTCCAGCCGACTGGCAAAATCGCATAGCAAGCAGACGGTCCGGCGGAGCTCGTAGTTCCGCCGGGTCGGGGTTTCTCCTCCCTCCCTACGATGCGGCCGCCCTCGGGCGGCCGCATTGCGTTGGGGGCTTCTCGGCTCCAGCCCTTGCCGTAATGATGTGCGGCAGCGATGATGGGCGTCTGATTCCACGATCCGTCATTCGCAAGAAATCGTAAGCCGCGAGGCGGCAGCCGAGCGCTCGGCTAGCGGCTTACGGCCCCTGGGTATGCTATGAATATCGGCCCGACGCAAATCCTCGATACGTTTGCCGAGGCGTTTCGCATGCGCTGTGTGCGGATGGTGGTGACAGCGGTCGACGAGTATTGGCTCGATGCGGCTCTGCGGGAATGCACGGGCTACGGCTCGTCGGTGATAGGGTGCGACGCGGAGATCGGCGTCGAGCGGCTGCTGCCGACCACGGAAACGCCCGACGGCCGACCGGGGGCGGAGGTGCTTGCCTTCGGTTTTTCCGCCGAGGCGCTCGCCAAGGCGATGCCCAACCGCGTCGGCCAGTGCCTCATTACTTGCCCCACGACGGCCGTTTACAACGGAATACAGGAAACCGAAGAATCGATTCCGCTGGGAAAACATCTGCGGTTCTTCGGCGACGGGTTTCAGAAGAGCAAACTCTTGGGCGAGCGTCGATTCTGGCGGGTGCCGGTGATGGACGGCGAGTTCCTGGTGGAAGAAAAGCTGGGCGTTGCGAAGGGCGTTGCGGGTGGAAATATCATTCTGCAGGCCGCGACTGCCGAGATCGCCCTGGCCGCGGCGCGGCGGGCGAGCGAGGCGCTGGCAACAATGGCCGGCTGCATAACGCCGTTCCCCGGCGGCGTGGTCCGTAGCGGCAGCAAGGTCGGCTCGACTTACAAGGGGATGGTCGCCTCGACAAACGACGCCTATTGCCCCACGCTCCGCGGTCGGGTCGAGTCGGAGCTGGTCGACGGCGCCAACTGCGCGTACGAAATCGTCATCGATGGCGTCGACGAGCAAGCCGCGGCCGCGGCCATGAAAACGGCTCTGCACACGGCCGCCGGCGAAGGGGTGCTCGCCATCGGCGCCGGCAACTACGGCGGCAAGCTCGGCAAGTTTCATTTTCAACTGCGCGAGTTATTGGAATGATTTCTCGCAGAGGTGCTAAGGCGCAAAGAGAGAATAGCAGCTCAATCTTCTTTAGCGCCTTTGCGCCTTTGCGAGATTCCTTCCTTATCTTTTCTTTCGCCATCTCAATCGCGAGCATAGCGAGTGTCGCTAGAGCAGAAGAACGGCTGGACGGCGAGGATGGTCGACCGCTTGCGCTCGAAGAGTTTCGGCCGCGGTCGTCGTTGGTGCATCCCGAGCATCGACCGAAGCGGGCCAAGTTTCCAGTGGTCGACGTACATGTTCATCCGCGGCTGAAGTTTCGGCATGTGCCTGAGTTGTTGGATGCCTACGTGCGAGTGATGGATAACCAGAACATCGCGGTGAGCGTCAGTCTCGACGGTCGGTTGGGCGAGCAACTGGAAGAGCACAAATCGTATCTGTGGACCAAATACCGCAATCGATTCGTGATCTTTGCCAACATCGACTGGCAGGGCGACGGTCAGCCTGACGACCCGGCCACTTGGGACTGCCACCGTGCGGACTTCGGCCGCCGCATGGCCGTCGCCTTGGCCGACGCCAAACAACGCGGCGCGGCCGGGCTGAAGGTTTTCAAACGGCTGGGGCTCTGGTATCGCAATGCGGACGGTTCGCTGGTGGCGATTGATGACGAGCGTTGGAACCCAATCTGGGAAGCCTGCGGCAAACTGCAGATGCCGGTTCTGATCCACTCGGCCGACCCCGTGGCTTTTTTCGAGCCGATCGATCGCTTCAACGAGCGTTGGGAAGAGCTGCGCCGCCACCCCGACTGGAGCTTTACCGGCGCGGAATATCCTTCGCACGACGAGTTGCTGGCGGCGCGAAATCGTGTGATCGAGCGACATCCGCAAACCACGTTCATTGGGGCCCACGTGGCCAACTATCCCGAAAACTTGGCAAAAGTGGGCCAATGGCTGGAAAAATATCCGAATCTTTTCGTGGATATTACGGCTCGCATCGCGGAATTAGGGCGACAGCCTTTCACAGCTCGTAATTTCTTCTTAGAATATCAGGAGCGCATCCTTTTCGGCACCGACGGGCCGCGCGAGCCCGGTCGACTGTATCCGCACTGGCGGATGCTTGAAACGCGTGACGAATACTTCAGCTACGCCGAGGACCAATATCCGCCGCAGGGACTGTGGAACATCTATGGTTTGGGCTTGCCCGACGAGGTGCTCCGCAAGGTTTATTCCGAAAACGCGGCCAAGCTGATTCCGGGCGTCCGAGAGCGACTCGATATATACACTGGCCGTGGTTCCGCGACGCAACCGGCCGGCCCAAAATAGGGCGAAACTCTTTTTCACAACCTTTTCTGTACTTTTCATGATTTCTCTTGGCCCAGGACCGTCCTGGACCCGCAGTTGCACAACCTCGGTGCCGAGGGTTACACTTGCGGCGCTAGAGGCTGCCAGCCAACTAGCCTGTTTTTTGTCTCAGTAGGACTATCGAAACAATGACGCCCGACGCCGACGCCCCCGAAATTAGCAAAACCCCTTCTGACACTTCTGCCGAACCCGCCGCGACCGAGTCTTCCTCTTCGGCTGTCTCGCCTGTTGAGGTTCCGACTGTTGAGGTCCCGGCGAGTGAGCCTGCTTCGAGCGACGCTGCGGCGGCGGCGCTCGCCAGCGAGCGATTGCAGATCGGCACCCAGCGAGCCGAGGACTCCCAAGAGTCGGCCGTCGCCAAGCCGCTTACTCCGGGTGATTCGGACGCCCCCGCACCGCAACCGGAACCGGCGAAAAAGAGTTATCCGCCGCCGAACGTGCGCGACAAACTTTCGCCCGAGTTGGAGCAAGAGCTCGAAGCGGCGTTGGGCGGCGAATCGCTCGACTCGTTGATCGAAACCTCATCGGCGAAAGTCGACTCTACAGAGTTGGCTCCCGACACGCGCGTAACCGCCACGGTTGCCAAGTTGCATCGCGAAGACATCTTTGTCGAACTAGGAGGTCGCAATCAGGGTGTGCTGCCGCTCAAGCAGTTCGAAGGCGAGACGGCGCCGGAAGTCGGTGCACAGGTCGAGGTCGTCGTCGCCCGCTTCGATGCCGACCAAGGTCTGTACGAAGTGTCGCTCCCCACCGCGGCAGTCAGCATCGGCAATTGGGACGACGTCGAAGAGGGACAGATCATCGACGTGACCATCACCGGCTCGAACAAGGGTGGACTGGAATGTCAGGTCTCGGGGATTCGCGGTTTCATTCCGTTGGGTCAGGTCTCGATCTTTCGCGTGGAGAACCCCGAGGAGTACGTCGGCCAGAAGTTGAGTTGCGTCATCACCGAAGCGAAGCGTAGCCGCAAGAACTTGGTGCTGAGCCATCGGGCCCTCATGGAACGCGAACGCAAGGAACAACGGGAAAAGACGTTGGCCGAGCTGGCCCCGGGTCAGCTTCGCGAAGGCGTGGTGCGTAATCTGCAGGATTTCGGAGCGTTTGTCGACTTAGGCGGCGTCGATGGTTTGGTACACGTCAGCCAGTTGAGTTGGGAGCGCATCGCGCATCCCAAAGACGTGCTCTCCGTGGGCCAGACCATCAAGGTGCGGGTCGAAAAGGTAAACCAAGAAAGCGGCAAGATATCGCTCGCCTATTGCGACTTGGGTGCAAGTCCCTGGGAAGATGCCCCGAGCAAGTATCCTGTCGGTGCGACGGTGAAAGGCACGGTTTCGAAGCTGATGCAGTTTGGGGCCTTTGTCAAACTTGAGCCGGGCGTTGAGGGGCTGATCCACATTTCCGAATTGGGGCACGGCCGCGTGCAGCGTACGGGCGACGTCGTGAGCGAGGGCCAGGAAGTCGAAGTGAAGGTGCTGTCGGTCGACACCAAGGCGCAGCGAATCGGCTTGTCGCTCAAGGCCCTGATGCCCGCTCCGGAAAAGGCCGAGCGGAGGCCACGCGGGGAGAAGCTGCCGACTGAGTTCGACCAACCTCGCAAGAGCAAGGAGTCGGACAAGAATCTCAAAGGCGGCATCAGCGGCCCCAGCGGCGGCGAACACTTTGGCCTGAAGTGGTAAGTCCTCTGCGATAGAATGCGGAGCGGCGCGATATGTTTCATTGGGATCGAGGTCTGTTTCTCACCGCGGCCGGCTTGGCGGTCGACGTGCAGCGGCGTCAGCCGCGCGGCTTCATGTCGCATGCGCACGCCGACCACATCGCCCCGCACGAATTGGCACTCTGCACGCCAGCGACCGCTCGGCTCTATCAGCATCGCCGCGGAGCGCATCGCAAGACCAAGGAGCTCCCTTTCCGAAAGCCGCTGGAGTTCGGACCGCTCAGACTGACCACCTTTCCTGCCGGTCATTGCTTGGGGTCGGCCATGTTGCTGGCCGAGGATGGCGAACGGTCGCTGCTGTACACGGGTGATTACAAGCTGGGCCCGTCCGCCACGAGCGAGTCGGCCGAGTTGCCCCGCGCTGACATCCTGGTAATGGAAAGCACGTTCGGCAAGCCCCGCTACCGCATGCCGCCGCGGGAGGAAGTCGTCGGCGAACTTGTCGAGTTGGTGCGCGAAACGCTTTCGCAAGACCGCACGCCCGTGGTACATGCCTATGCGTTGGGAAAGGCGCAGGAAGTCACCAAGCTGCTCACCTCGGCGGGCATCCCCGTGCTGCAGCATTCGCTGACCTTCGCCGTGAGTGAAGTCTATCGCCAGTGCGGCGTCGATCTAGGCGACGTCGCCGAGTATCGGGAAGCAGCCCTGCCGGGCCGCGCGGTGGTGACGCTCCCCCGTGGGATGCGCGGCTATCGGCTGGCCGGAATCGCTCGGCCGGTGAGCATCGCGGTCACGGGCTGGGCCATTGATCCCAGCACGAAGTACCGCCAGGGCGTCGACC
This sequence comes from uncultured Granulosicoccus sp., assembly GCA_964195615.1. GTDB lineage: Bacteria > Planctomycetota > Planctomycetia > Pirellulales > Lacipirellulaceae > Bythopirellula. Next base: position 7,127 of record CAXMSB010000053.1, read on the forward strand.
ATGCGCTGCCGCTGTCCGACCACGCCGACTTCGACCAATTGCTGGAGACCGTCGAGCGAGTCGCCGCCGCGGAGATCTATTGCACGCATGGGCCGCGCGAATTCGTCGAACACTTGCGCGCCGAGGGTCACAACGCGTTTCCTGTCACGGGCAGTTATCAGACGCGGATGTTTTGAATTGCCTAACCCGATCGCGAACAAACTGGCGAAACCCTGCGGATCGTGACGAGTGCTAGCACTGCGACCAGTCGGGCTGTGACGCCTGTAGCGCCGCGAAGCAACGGTCTAAGCTGGATGGTAAGGGTTTTGTTGATTTCTCTAGTGCGCATTGGTCGAATCTGAATTTGCGGAATGCCTGCATTGGAGCCTCTGTTGCGCCCCAATTGCAGCAAGCATGAATTCCCAGGGAAGGGACTCCATGATCGAAGACAGAGGGACACGAAAACCGATCGACGCTTGGCCGCGCTGTCGTGAGCAGGTTGCGCGGTCGTTACGGGGCGTCGCCATGGCGCTGTTGGCTGGGTGCGGCGTCAGCATTGCGGCGGAACCGCCCGAGGTGTCCCAACAGGCGACTCAGGAGCCGCGTTTGGCGGGCCTGATCTCCAGCTCCAGCGATCTCTTCACGCAACCCCAGACGGGACCTGCCGAGCCGATCGCCGTGTTGCTGCCCCCGCAGTCGATCGAATCCGCGCCCCGTTTGCCCGCGCCGCCAGTCGAAACAAGAATCGCTCAAACGCCGCCAGATTCCACGGCGGCCGACATCGTCTCAGAGCCGGTCACCCCTGCGATCGGCGGCCTTCCCGAGCAGGAGCGTCTGTTCGTCGAACAGGTGATCCGCGACTGCTCGGAGGCCGCTCCTGGTGTGCTGACCAACACCCAAGTGAACGAGCAGGCCGCGACGAACATCCGCCAGGCCAATGCCCTGGCCAACCGAGGTGCTCACTATGCCGCCAGACGGAAGCTGATCGAAGCATTGCGAATGGTCTCCCAGGTAAAGGACGCCCAGCAACGCAGCCGACAATTCTCCACCGCCCTGGCCGCTGGCCTGCGTGCGCTCGACGAGGCCGAAGACTTCGCGCCCCGCGGCACACAGCTTGAGGGAGAGTTGGAACTCGGTTTGATCGCGGCCGCGCATCGCACGCCCATCGCCCGGCAGTCGGCTTTGGGTCAGATGCTGCCCCAACAGATGATGGACCGCTACTTCCGCTATGCTCAACTGAAGCTAGCCAAGTCGGTGGCAGACGAACCGGTCGGGTCGATGGCCCTCTATGCTCTGGGCAAGGTTACCAGCCAGATGGGTCGGATGGAGCCGCAACGACACCGGTTGGCACATCGCCGAGCCGTGGCATTCCAACAGGCGGCCCTGATGTCGCACGGTCAGAATCACATGGCAGCTCACGAGTTGGCGGTTCTGCTGGCCGAGTCGGGACAGTTCGCCGCGGCACAGGAGCTGTTGCTGAAGGTGTCGACCCACCAGCCGAACGCGACGGTCTACGCCAACCTGGCCCGAGTGCAGCAGCGTTTGGGGCTAACCGAACAGGCGAACATCGGCCATGCACTGGCAGTCCAACTGGCTCGACAGGGCGCGGGGGGAGCCAGCCCCATTCGGTGGATCGCGCCAGAAGATTTCATCCGCACGGGCGGCGGACCCGTTCAGGTGACGCCGACGCCTGGCAACGGAAAGCTGCCCATGACGCGACGACCGCGATACGATCAACGGACGGCACAAGCCCCCTCTTCACCGGCACCGTCGCAGGCAGCCGCCCAACCCACCGGCTCGACAACCCCGCCAAATTGGCGCTGAAACTTGGAATCCCCCATGAACCAAGGCACCATCCACCAGCCATTTGCTCTGCTTCGTGCCGTAGCGAACGTCCGCGATCTGCTGCCCACGGCGATCGAGATAAGTCTGTGGACGGCCTTGATGCTGGGCTGCGGAAGTGCCTGCCTGGCCCAATCGCTGGGGCCCGCCGCGCCGCATCCGATTTGGGGTGTCGATAGCATGTCGGGATTTGGTTGCGGTTGCCAGGGCGAAGTCGGCTGGGATGCCCGCGGCTGCGTCAACTGGCAAGCCTATGCCCAAGGCGAATACGTGGGCCACGAACGCTCGCCGCATGTTCCCGACTATCGCATCCGCGTCGACGACCAAATCGCCTTTGTGTTTCGTCTCACTCGTGAAGAGAGCTCTCGGCCCTACGAGCTGCAGGTGGGCGATCGGATTCGCGTAGAATCGCTCACCGGCGATAATCAGACCAATGGCGCCGACGCGTCCGAGAATGACAACATTCGTCGCGAGTTGATTATCCAACCCGACGGCACGATCAGCCTGCCCCTGTTGGGGCAAGTACGAGCCGCGCGGATGACCATCGACGGCCTCCGCCAACTGTTGGAAGAGCGTTACAAGAAATACTACAAGGTGCCGGCCGTCACGGTCACGCCGCTGGAGGTCAACACTCGTCTGCAAGACTTGATCGAGTCAGTCGACGCTCGGCAAGGGGTGGGCGGTTTGCAGTTGGAGGTGAGAGTGACGCCCTCCGGCAGGCTCTATCTGCCGGGGCTTGGTTCGGTGATGGCCCAAGGCCTGTCGCTCGAAGAGCTCAAGGAAGAAATCGATGCCCGCTATGCGGCCACGATTCCCGGCGTGGCGATTACGCCCGTCTTGACGCAACGCGCCCCGCGGTTCGTCTACGTCCTCGGCGAGGTTGCCGAGCCTGGGCGGTTCACGCTCGAGGGACCGACCACACTGATGAGCGCCATTGCCATGGCCGGCGGCTGGAACCAAGGGGCCAACTTGCGCCAGGTGGTCGTATTCCGACGGGGCGACGATTGGCGGTTGATGGCGACGATGCTCGACGTGAAGGGCGCTCTCTACGGACGCCGCCCCACGCCCGCCGACGAGATTTGGATCAACGACTCCGACGTGGTCGTCATTCCCAAGACCCCGATTCAAGACACGGATGAAGTGATCAGCCAGTTCCTCACTAACGGTCTCTACAGCCTGTTCCCGCAATTTGCGTTCGGGCAATTCAACTTTGACAATTTCCGCTCGATCAGCAATTAGAGTCAGTTCCACCCGCAAGAAAACGAGCAGAGTAAGCCGCGAGGCGGTAGCCGAGCGCTCGACTACCGCCTCGCGGCTTACTCGACATTGATGGCGACGTTCTCGTCGGCTAAAGCTGCTCGGCCAGCCAGGTGAGGTACGCTTCCGAGCCGTCGACGATCGGCACGGCGATAATCTCGGGGCACTCGTAAGCGTGCAACTCGCGTATCGCTCGTTCGACCTTGGGAAAGAGTGAAGCGAGGGTCTTTGCCGTACAGAGCCACTCCTGCGAGCGCTGAACTTTGTCCTGCCAACGATAGACGCTCTTGATGGGGCCCGAGACCTGCACGCATGCCGCCAGACGCTGCTCGACCAGGGCCGTGGCAATCTCTTGGGCAGCCTGCTCGGTTTCCGTGGTCGTTGAGACTTGGATGAAGTCGGTCATGCCAATGCTCCATAGAATCTCGCGGCCACCTCGCGACAATGCAGCGGCAGCCACTTGCGGCGAGTATACACCGCGTGGCCCAACAAGTGGTAATGAATGCCTCCTTCGTCTCTTTCGTAGTCGACCAACAGCGTGACGCCCTCGTCGGGGACCCGTGTGCCATGCTCCAGTCGCGTTAGCAAATTCTCCCGGGGCACGTCCCGCTCCAGAAGCTTGTCCAATCGCCAGTCGGCCAGGAAGGTTCGCAACGCCAGCGGATTTGGAGCCAGGTTGGTGCCCGAGATGCCAATCTGCTGGACATAGTCGCCATCGACCCCGCTGAGCATCCGACGCGCTTCGATCGGCACCGGCGCCTGAAACTCAACCCCCTGTGGCGGCAGACGGTGGTGAATGAAGTGCAGCAGGTTGGCGTAGCCGGCAGTATCCCAGCCGTATCGCACCGGCCCGCCGAACGTGACGACGTCGACCTCCAGCCGGCGCAGCGGATGATCGGGTTCGCCGAGCAACTGCCGCACCGACTCCCAAACCGGCAGATCGACCTTGCCCCACAGCCAGGGTCGAAAGAAGGAGCGCGCCGCGTGGAAGAACTCCTCCCGCGCTTGCGGGTCGCTGCCGAGCAAGTTGGTGGCCAATGAAAATACGTTGGCCGCGTGGCTGTGCCCCCACAGCACGACTCGTGGCGGCTGGTCGGCCTGCAGTTGTTCTCGGGGCATGTCGGCGGCCAGTCGGGCTAGCTCGTCGACCAAACGCACGGCACCGTCCGCGCGGCCGACGTGATTGTTTTGGCTCGACCAGTTGAACAGTCGTACCGGAATCGTCCGGCCCGCGCCGGCGCTGAGCCCCGCCTGAAACGCGGCGACATAATCAGGCGTGTAATTGCCCGACTCGCCGGTAATGGCGTCGACCGTCTGTTTCCCCAAGCGGCCCAGCGATTCGCTCAACCCCGGGGCAAACCTCGCCAGTTCGGTCAGCAGGCCCAGTGTGTCGTTGCCGGAGAACGTGCCATGCACGCAATAGACGGCTGCTACGCCTGCTTCGCCAAACGCCGCCCCGGCCGCGGTGAGTGCCTCATCGAACTCAGCCGACGACGGGTCCGCTGGGCGCGCCGTGGGGAGCAAGTGGAACGGCGAAGTGGGGTGCCCGGAGTGGTACGCTTGGTGTCGAAATCGGTTGCCCGGCGGCATGATCGTTGGCTCCCCGGTCGACTCGATGGGTGGTTTCGCTAAAGGGGTGGATTCCCAAAGTGCCGGTCCATGTTTCGTAGGGCCGGCCGCTGCGTTCGTCGTCCTTGAAAAACGCTAGGTAGCTCAGCGTGTCGGCGGCAACGAACTCGTGTTCCCGCGGCGCGAACCGCGTTTGCTCGTGTACACGCCGCCAGGTGCCCGCGTTGAAGTATGCCTGGTGCAACACAAAGCCGTCGGCATAGCTGGCGTCGAGCGGCACGACCTCCGCGCGGTGCGTGTGTCCGTAAACGATATGTTTTGCCCGCCGATTGCGGAAGTCCTGTTCGGTCAGCGCGTGGTGAAAAAAGGAGTTCGTATCCGCGCCACGCAGGCTGGCCATCCACTGGGCGATCCAACTTGCCCAGCCCACCGACAGCCGTCGGCTGAACTTCAGCGCCTTTTGCAGGCCGTCGACGATGTCGACCGGGCACCAAGTGTCGCGTTGCCGAACGAACGAATGATCGAGGAAATCGTCGGCCAGCTCGTCCCAGATTCGCTTGACTTCCTTCCGCACGGCAGGCTGCGGACAGCTACGCTCCAGGAGGCCGTCGATCCACACCGGGATCAAGAGCAGCGGCCGAATGTTGTCGATCTCGCGCAGGCCGGCCAACGCGCTGCTCGGCAGGTCGTTGCCTAGCTCTTGTTTTACTTTTACGCCAAACCGATTCAGCAGTTCCACGACGATCACGTCGCCCAGGCTGCTGGCGTCGCGATCGCCTTCGTAGTTGAACGGGTCGTAGATGTCACCGTGTCGCGCGAACACTTTGTGCTGCCGCATCACCTGCACCAACTCGTTGCTTTCCCATATCTCATGGGGAAACGGCGCGTCGGGATAAGTGGCCAGACCCAGATGTACCGCGATCTGTCGTCGCAGCCGGTTGTAGTTCTCACCCGGCAGATGGAAGAACCAATCGTGGTTGCCTACCATGTAGTAAATTCGCACCGGCACGGGCTGAAGCTGATCGAGGGCCGGTCGGCCTTCGCGCGTGGCGGGCGGAATCGAGACGCCTTGCTGAGCAAGTTTGCGGAACTCGCCCAGCGCTTTTTCGTTGTGGCGGAGGACGTCGCCGGTGATTTGCGATACCAAGTTGAACATTTCAGGCGACTTGGCATCGTCCCAGGGCCGTACTTGGCTGGAAAGCCATTGGGTGGAGCGGACGACGTCGAGCACGTCTCCCAACAGCACCAGATCGACTCGCTCGACGGGGCGATAGCTTCCGTCGCGACGCTTGGAACCGGTTCTCGCCAGATCGGCCAGCCGCTCGCCAAGCAATTCGAAGGCGCCCGGCGAAATGGTTGAGCCACTCGTGCCGTCGGTCAGATGCAAATCGCTAATGATTACCAGCATCGGCAGGCTCGTTAGGATATGGTTGCTAGCGGTCGGCGCACGAAGTCGTGGATGGAATGAGAGGATTCTCTCCTTCTGTCATCGGAATGTTGGCCCGCGAGGTTGAGGATTATTCCGGTCGTAGTGATTGGCGATTGCGAGTTCGGGCGCACGACAAACCGCCTGCTAACTCACTGGAGCTAGCAGGCGGTAGCTTTCGTCCGCGGCCCGCACACACTTCCACGAACGATGTTCGATTTCGTCAGACCTTTAGAAGCCGACGTAGACGCCAGGGCCGACGTAAACGCTGGGCGTGGCGTAAACGCTGGGCGTGCCGTAGTAGGCAGATCCGTAAACCACCGGATAGCGATAGACAGGACCGGCAACCACTCGGCGGGCCACCGGGTACGGCGGCAGCACGGTGCGTGCAACCACTCGACGGACGGGCCGACCGCGACGCACGATCCAAGCATTGGCGTCCGCAGCGACTGCAAAGGAAAATGTTCCAACCAACGCCATCATCAATAAGGTTCTCTTGAACATGGTCCTGTCTCCTTCTCTTGTTTTTGTGTTCCCCAGCAGCCAGTGAGGTGGGTTGGGTTTGATATGGCCGCTCTGACACGAGTAAATTGCACGTGCCGTGCCAAAAGGAGAAGAAATAGACGCAACATGTTTTATATAAAAGACTTACGTCGACATGAGCGAGTCGAGATTGTGTCTACTGCAGGCTGGATGTCATCATATTGAAGGCAGTAAATTCTCATTTTGAGTAGTCACAAACGCGACAATCTGGCTCCAGAGCGGATCGACGCAGGCGAGAGGGCCTGGAGAGGGGCAAATAACCGGCGATTGAGGAGAAAACCGGCGATTTCCTGGGCCGTTGGTTGGGACGACCGCAGACCCAGGAATTGGTGCGTAGGCGAGTTCAGAAACCGATTGAAAAACTGACCCCGCTGCCGCCGTAATGGCCACGGTGGCCGTGGTAACCGTGATGGCCTCCGTAATAGTTCGAGCGGTGGTAGCCGTGACCGTAGCCGTGATATCTGGCACTGCGATAGTAGCCGCCGTGGTGGCCATGATGGCCGTAGTAGCCGCCCCGATAGCAGCCGCCCGCCTCGGCCGACGAGCCGCTGCTGGCAAAGGCTGCGGCGACTAAAACTGCCAACACTAAAAAGATGCGTCGAAACATAGTCTTCTCCTTGGGCACCCTGGCCCAACTGGTCCGGTGAGGGGGAATTCTGAGGCAGGCGGTCCAACGCCTGCCCGGCACGCCGTCGTAGTAAATTGCACGTGCCATGCCAGAGAGCGAGCGATATGTCGGAAGTGGCGTTCAGGTAACGAGTTGCACAGAATTCGGCAGATCTCGACCTGTAGCCCGGCATGAAAACTATGCACTCGGCATGACGACAGCCGTCGTCAATTATACAACGCTCGGATGCGCGCAACCTGTTACGAGTTAAGAAGATAAGACTTGTCGAAAGCAGCGGTGGCAACGACTGGAGAAGCTTTTCCGCTGAAGCTCAGTCGGCGCGGTCTGGCTTGGCAAGACGCTGCTTGATGGCCAGCATTTCGTCCCGCACCGAGAGGGCTTTGTGATGGGAGTCCAGCGGAAAACAGCCCGAGATGAGCCCGTGGCGGGGGCGGTCGTGCAATCGCTGAACGTGCGGCAGACCTTCTTCCGCTGGAGACTGCCCTGGGTGAGCGAATCGTGCGGCATCTCCGGATAGCTTTGCGCTAGCGCCCTCGCCGTTGCCCAGTCTGCGGAACCGCGCAGGCCAGCATTCCGTTGCGTCGTCGATTCCCGCTCGTTACATTCGGGTCTCTGTAGTGAAATTCGAATCTATAGGAGGATCAGATGGCAGAAACACGCCACATCGGCGTCATCATGAATGGCGTAACGGGGCGAATGGGAACCAACCAGCACCTCATCCGCTCGATCACCGCTATCATCCAGCAAGGTGGCATCTCAGTCAGCCCAGACCTGGTTCTGATGCCCGAAGTGCTGCTCACGGGACGCAATGAGGACAAACTCCGAAATCTGGCCGAAACACATGGCGTCGGAGCCATCGGCAAGCCCTACGAATACACCACTGACGTGCAGGGAGCACTGAATGGAGAATTCGGTCAATTTGAAGTCTTCTTCGACGCGTCGGGCACGTTGCAGCGATCCCAGTTTGTGGAGATGGCCGTCGCGGCCGGCAAGCACATCTATTGCGAAAAGCCGACGGCCATAAGCACCAGCGAAGCCGTCCGGCTTGCCGACATTGCCGAGCAGAAGGGTGTCAAAAACGGCGTGGTGCAGGACAAGCTATGGCTGCCGTCATTCCGAAAAATTGCCATGCTCAAGGAGCTTGGTTTCTTCGGCGACATCCTCAGCGTTCGTGGTAACTTTGGCTATTGGGTATTCACGGGCCTCGACCCAGATCAACCCACGCAACGTCCTTCCTGGAACTACCGATCTGAAGATGGTGGGGGCATCATCAGCGATATGTTCTGCCACTGGGAATATGTAATCAGCAATTTGTTCGGCCCGATCAAGTCGCTCGTGGCACACGGCAGCACCGACATCCCCTCGCGTCGAAGTGAAGATGGCAGCACCTACAAATGCACCGCCGACGACTCCGCTTACGCAATCTTCCTGCTGGAGGATGGAACAGCCTGTCAATTCAACAGTTCCTGGTGCGTGCGAGTCCGCCGCGACGACTTGCTTACCGTTGAGGTCCACGGGACAAAGGGTTCGGCCGTGGCCGGCTTGAGGGAAGTCTACGTGCAAAGCGCTGCTACAACTCCCAAACCCATCTGGAATCCGGATGTCACACAGCCCATTGACTTCTATGATAGCTGGAAGCTCGTGCCGAATTGCATTGAATATGACAACGCGTTCAAGATCCAGTGGGAACTGTTTCTGCGGCATGTGTCGCTGGATGAACCGTTTCAGTGGACCTTGAGAGAAGGAGCGAAAGGCGTCCAGCTGGCCGAATTGGGCCTCCAGTCGTGGCGGAACAGGAAGTGGCTCGACGTGCCGGCGCTGTAATTGGACTCAACGTCAGATCATTTGGCCCATCGTCAGTCGCCACCGGATACAATGTGAACGCTCGTGGAATCGCACGGCAACCCTCTTATGAATGCCAAAACAATCAACGACCTTTCGCGGTGCGCGGTTCACACCATCACCAACAAACCGTGGACGTTGGCCCAGTGCTGTGAAAACTATGCATCCGCAGGTATCGGTGGCATTAGCATCTGGCGAGACGTTGTGGTGTCCGAGGAGCGTGGTGTTGGACTGGCTGAGGCGGTGCGAATTCTGCAGGGAGTGGATTTGGATGTGCCTGCTTACGTCAGGGGGGGCTTCTTTCCCGCGGCCGAACCTACCGATCGGCAACGGGCGGTCGACGAGAACAAACGCTGCCTCGACGAAGCGGCATCACTGGGAGCGGAACAGGTGGTGCTGGTGGTCGGAGCGGTGCCCGGCATGCCGCTGGACGAGGCGCGCAAGCAGGTTGCTGACAGTATTGCCGCTTGCCTGCCTCACGCTGAGTCGCTCGGCGTCAAGTTGAGTATTGAACCACTCCATCCCATGTATGCCGCGGACAAGTCCTGTATCAACCGGCTCGCTGAAGCCCGGGCGGTCTGCGAACAATTGGACCACTCGATGTTAGGCATCGCCGTGGATGTCTACCATGTGTGGTGGGATCCTGATCTAGCGAGCGAGATAGTATTGGCGGGGCAAAAGGGCAGGCTCTTCGGTTTCCACGTGTGCGACTGGCGGGTCGACACTCGCCACCTGCTAACGGATCGGGGTCTCATGGGCGACGGATGTATCGATGTTCGGGCGATCCGTAATCTCGTAATGCAAGCTGGTTTCGACGGATACCACGAAATAGAGATCTTCAGTGAATCGTATTGGGCGATGGACCAGACGGAATACTTGGCTCGGATTGTTGATGCATACCAACGCTTCGTATGACAATGTACTCTCTCGCTGAATTCTTCTTGAGCGACGGCAACTGGGCCACCTTGGGATAACTAGCTTGCCCGCCCATTCAAACGCCTTTTCTCAATCATCCTTCTCGAAACACCGCCAGAACTGGCGCGATTCTCCAAGACTGTGCCGTCACGGATAGGTCCTCTCACCACGTGGCATTTCGGTTCGTAGGATGTGACTGAACTCATTCGGCGTCGGTTGCGTCCAAGTCTCCAGTACGACCGCGCCAGGCCGCCCAACCGGAGTTTTGGCATGGGCTTTGCCCATAGAAGAACCGTGACTGATTCACAGTGTAGCCCTGGGAAGTAAGGCACCCACCGACTGGGCCGGAACAGAGAAGAGTCAAACACTGGGGTCGGACACGAAGAGGCAGAAGCAGAGAGGCCCTTAAAGCTATACGTGGCAACAACATCTGGCGGCTAATACCCTCCCCAATAGTCGCCCCCCGTTGTTGCCGAAGGGTCTGAACCACACAGGCGAGTCAGGAAGCAGTACGGAGGCTCCTGACTCGCCTGTTGTATTTCAAGTGTATCAACATTAAACATATGTGCAATATTGGCACATCGGATCTCGGGGGGTGGTTGGCAGTCCTAAGAGTTAGTCGAGGGAAAAATACCAGGCAAAGAGATACCGGGTCGCCTGGGTTCATCAGAGTTCTGAGCAGTTTCTAAGCTGGGGATAACATCGCGGAGCTACTGCACTGGTCGGGCGCGGAGTACGATGTCTCCCGACGGCCTGCAGCGGCCGCGCCCTTTCCGCTTCAAGCTTGGGATCAAGACCATGGCCCGATCAGCCTACTGGCAATCTGCAAGCAGCATCTGTTGCCTGCTGACTTTTCTTCTGCCCTGGCCAGCTTCGGCGGCTGAATCATCACCTGCGTATCAAACCCCCTCGAGCTTGATCGAAAGCGATCAGGTGGTCGCTCGGATCGACGAGTTAATCGACCAGGGGTGGCAGGAAAACGAGCTGCGTCCGTCCCGAGCGGCCAGCGATCCCCAGTGGTGCCGGCGCGTGTTTCTGGACGTGATCGGTCGTGTGCCGACGGTTGAGGAGCTCGACCGCTTTGCGTCGAACCGCGCCCCGACGAAACGCCGCGATCTAGTGGAACAACTGCTCGGTGGCGAGTATGCCGAGGAGTACGCTCGCAATTGGACCACGTTTTGGACCAACACGCTCATCGGCCGCACCGGCGGACGGCAGCGACGTTCGCTCACCAATCGGGGCGCCCTGGAAGGGTTCCTGCACGATTGGCTCCTGGAAAACAAGCCGCACGATCAGCTTGCCAGCGAATTGATTACCGCCTCGGGAAGCGCTGACCCCGAGGAAGAAGATTTCAACGGCGCGGTGAATTTCCTCGTCGAGAAGCTGACCGAGGACGGCGTGCAGGCCACCGCCAAGACGGCGGAGATTTTCCTGGGCACGGCGGTGCAATGCACGCAGTGTCACAATCATCCGTTCAACGAGTATCGCCAGGACCGGTTTTGGCAGCTCAACGCCTTCTTTCGGCAGGCGCGGATGCGCAGAAAGCGAGATCCGGAGGACGAGAACCGCCGGCTGGCCAGCGTCGCGGACGAAGACTTCGCCGGCGAAGGCCGCCGCGTGCTGGGCGACGACCGGGGCGAGATCTTTCTTGAGTTGCCAGATGGAAAACTGGTCGACGCCGAAGCGACCGAGCAGACCGACGCCCCAATTTTTTTCGAGCTGCGCAACGGCCAGGTCCGCGTTGCTTATCCGGTGTACGTCGACGGCCAGTCGCTGGCCGATGAGTTCTCCGATCGCGGTTCGCCCTACGGCAACAGCGGCGCCGTCCAACACGTAAACCGCCGTGCGGAGTTGGCCAAGTTGATCGTCGCCGATCGGCAGTTCGATCGGGCGATGGTCAATCGACTTTGGGCACACTTCCTGGGACACGGTTTCACCAAGCCGCCCCACGACATGGGCCCGCACAACCCCCCCTCGCATCCCGAGCTTCTTGACGAACTGGGCCAGGCGTTTCGTGCGGCTGGGTTCGACCAAGAATCGCTGGTGAAGTGGATCGTGCTAAGCAAGCCGTACTCGCTGAGCAGCCGCATCGGTCGGGCCAATCGCGAGGACGACCCGACGCTCGGCGCGACGCCCCAGTTCAGCCGATTTTACGTCCGGCAGATGCAGGCCGAGCAGTTGTACGAATCGCTGCTCGTGGCGACCGAGGCCGACGCGACGGTCTCGGCCGAAGAGCGAGCGGCGCTGAAAGACCGTTGGCTCCGTCAGTTCAACACGGCGTTTGGAACCGACGACGGGGCCGAGTCGACCACCTTCAACGGCTCGATTCCCCAAGTGCTCACGATGATGAACGGCGACCTGGTGCAACGGGCCTGCAGCACGGGCAGCGGCAGCTTCCTCGACCGCATCGCGAACGACCCTCAGCTCTCCAACCGCGAAAAAATCATTCACCTCTATCGGGCCGTGTTGGCACGATTGCCCTCGAAGGAAGAGACCAACATCTGCAACGAGCTACTCGCTGCCCGCGACGGCGACGTCGTGGGAAGTCTGCAAGACATCTGGTGGGCAGTTCTCAACAGCAACGAGTTCGTATTGATTCACTAAGAAGCGGTCAGCTATCAGCCGTCAGCAGTCAGCCCTTAGCCGCGATTCAACGAATCGCCGGGAACGCCAAGTCATGCAACACTTCACCACCCCCCGCGGAATGAACCGCCGCCACTTTCTCACGCACTTAGCAGGTTCCGCGGCGCTGGCGGCGCCGGCGTTGGCACTCACCCGTGCGCTGGCTGCCAACGCGGCCACGCTCCAGCGGAATCACAAATCGTGCATTCTGTTGTGGATGGGCGGCGGTCCGCCGTCGATCGACATCTGGGACATGAAACAAGGCGCGACCACCGGCGGCCCCTTCAAGCCGATCAGCACCAAGGGCGACGGGCAGATCAACGAGCTGTTGCCCAAGGTGGCCCAGCAGATGCACCGGCTGTCGATCGTCCGCTCGATGAGCACCCGCGAAGCCGACCACGAGCGGGGTCGCTACTACATGCACACCGGCTTTGTGCCCAATCCCAACGTCAAGCATCCCAGCTACGGCTCGGTGGTTGCCCACGAGCTCCGGCGAGAGCTCGGCGCTTTGGAGATACCGCCCTTCGTGTCGATCGGCAGCGCGAGCGAAGGGCCCGGTTTCTTAGGCATGGCGTACGCGCCGTTTCAAGTCGACTCGAACGGACGGGTCCGAGACGCTCAAGCCAAGGTGTCCGACGCCCGAAGGAACGACCGCATGAAGCTGCTCGACGTGCTGGAACGTCGCTTCGTGCGCGAAGATCGTGGCCCCGCCGCGGCCGAGCACGCCAAGGTCCTGCAGAGCACCGTCAGTCTCATGACGAGCAAGCAGATGGAGGCGTTCGATATTCAGGGCGAAGACCAGAGCACGCGCGAGTGGTACGGCGAGACGGGTTTCGGTCGTAGTTGTCTCATGGCTCGTCGGCTGGTGGAAACGGGCGGGCCGTTCATCGAGGTGAATCTGGGCGGCTGGGACTTACACGAGAATTGTTTCGAACAGCTGCAAACCAAGCTGCCCGAGGTGGACGTGGCGATGAGCGCTTTGGTCGAAGATCTCGCCACGCGCGGGCTGCTGGAGAACACGGTGGTGCTGTGGATGGGCGAGTTTGGCCGCACGCCACGGATCAACGGCAACGCGGGCCGCGACCATTGGGCTCGCAGTTGGAGTGTGGTCGCTGGCGGCGGTGGCATCGAGGGGGGCCGTGTCGTGGGGGCGACCAACGAAGACGGCACTCGTGTGACGACCGAGCCTTACAGTTCCGAGGACCTGATGGCGACCGTCTGCCAAACGATGGGCATCTCGCTGGATAAGTTCTTCACCGCCTCGAACGGCCGCCCAATGAAAATCGCGGGCGGCGGCAAGGTCATCACCGATCTGCTTTCGTAAACGGCTCCCCACCAGCGGCGCCAGCCGAGGGTTCACGACTGGCAAGACCGGCGCAATCCGACCCGTCCGGCGGGAACCGTGGCCAGGCGCCGCTTCTCTCCCAGACAGCCGAGCGTGGCGATGTAGACTTTGGCTGTGCGGTCGGCGATGCGTCGATCGCAGTCAAATGCGCCTTTTCGCTGCTGATTCTCAATGTCTGAACTGACCACTACCGATGTGGGGTTTCCCGCCACGATTCCGATGGTGGCGATCGGCTCGACGTCGGCCGACGCCGTGGCCACCGTGCGCGTGCTGCACGTCATCAATGGCGAGCATTATTCCGGTGCCGAGCGGGTGCAGGACTTACTTGCCCAGGAGTTGCCGGGGTTCGGCTTCGAGGTTGGGTTCGCCTGTGTGAAACCCGATCGTTTTGGCCAAGCGAGGAAGACGCAGCAGGCCGTGTTGCACGAAACTCCGATGCGTGGACCGATCGACCCGATTTGCGTCAGTCGCCTGGTCGAACTGATCCGCACGGAAGACTATGCCTTGGTGCATGCGCACACTCCGCGGTCCGTCTTGGTGGGCAGCCAAGCCGCCCGACGTGCCGGCGTGCCGTTGGTTTACCATGTCCACAGCCCCACGGCGCGCGACTCGACCCGTCGGCTACGGAACTTCATCAACGCCAAGCTGGAGCGGTGGAGCTTGCGAGGCGCCGCGCGTTTGATCGCGGTTTCTCCCAGTCTGCGACAGTTCATGTGCGACCAAGGGTGCCAGTCGCATCAAGTCGTTTACGTCCCCAACGGCGTACCGGCGCTAGCGGTTTCGCCCCGATCACGTCCCACGGATGGCTGGACCTTGGGCATGGCCGCGTTGTTCCGTCCTCGCAAGGGTGTGGAGATTCTCATCGAAGCGCTGGCCGCGTTGCGTTCGCGGGGCGTTGACGTGCGGCTGCGCGCGGTCGGACCGTTTGAAACTCTCGTTTACGAAAACGAAGTAATGGCCCTGGCCGAGCGACTCGGCGTTGCGGACGCGATTCGTTGGACCGGCTTCGTCGACGACGTTCCTGCCGAGCTGGAGCGGGTCGACCTGTTCGTGCTGCCCAGCCTGTTCGGCGAGGGTTTGCCGATGGTGGTGCTTGAAGCGATGGCCGCCGGCGTGCCGGTGGTGGCCAGCCGCGTGGAAGGCGTCCCCGCTGCGATTCGTCATCGCGAGGAGGGTCTGCTCTGTGAACCGGGAAGCGTTAGCCAGTTGGCGTTGGCGATCGAAGAGTTGGTCGAGGGCTCCGACGAGCTCGACTACGCCGCCATGAGCCACAGCGCCCAGCAACGCCATGCCGAGTGTTTTTCCGCCCGAGCGATGGCGGCCGAAGTGGCCCAGGTTTACCGCGAAGTGCTGGAGCCCTAGGGGTTACCGCTGTGTCGCCGCTTGCGGTTTCGCCGCCTGCGGTGCCGGTCCCAAATTCTGCGGTGCTTCCTGCACGACCCGCTTCCACCCCAGCGGAGTACGCGGCGAGCTGAAGATCGAACCGAACAGTTGATTCATCGTGCCATTGACTGTCGGATCCTGGAACATGTAGACGGCCCGACTCCGCCCATTGGGCATGTGTACCTGAATCGCATTGGGCATCATCGCCTTGCGCTCGAGCATCACTTCCACGTGGTGGTAGTTTGCCGCGTCGGCCTGGCCGCGGGGATAGGCTTCCAGCCAGATCGTGGCCGCGTCGGATTGTTTGACGCGAATCCAGTAACGGGCCTTGAGTTTCTCGGCCTCGGCGCCAAACAGGAAGGGCAGGGGACCGTCGACGATGGCCGTGCCGCGCAACTGGGGCGGCAGCGCCTGTACGACCAATTGCTTCTTGTCGTGCTTGTATTCGTAGACCGCCTTGCCGTCGCAGACCCAGTGCTCGCCCACCTCGTGCTCTTGCAGAACGTACTCGCCCGGCTGGCTCTTGTCTTGTTGAACGTAGCGGTGAATCTCGTTGATTTTGAAGCTGCCTCGGTCCGGTTTGGAATAGGTGAGCTGACCGTGGCTCTTGATCGACGGCGTGTCGTTGCCGGGCCCGAAGACGGGGTCGTATTCCCAGCGTTCAAACTTGCAGTCGAAGGTCTTGATCTTAGCGCTCTCGTTTTCCCACATCAGCAGGATCTGATCGACATATTGCTGGTCGACGGGGCTGAGCTGGAACGGTGCTCCGCCTGGATTCTGCGGCGCAACGGCGGCACCGGGCTGGCTGGGCGCCATCGCCACTTGGGCCAAGGGCTGGCCCAGAGTCTCGGCGTTTTGTGCGATATTGGCTGACGCGGCATTCACCGGAGCCGTCGTCGGCAGCGGCTGTTGAGCGTGGGCAAACATCGCCAGCGTCAATCCGAGCGACGCGGCAGAAAACAACTGGGCAATACAGCGTTGACGCATGGAGATTCTCTCGTGTGCGCTCCGCGAAATCTCAGCGGAGATAGGGTGTTGGGCTGCACCGACCAACGCAATGGCGACACGTTGGCCAAATCGGGGCGGGGAGCATAGCAAGCGTCCCCCAGTTGAACTAGAGCGGCTTGGGGCGACTCCGCTTGACGCGCTGATAGCATTGCGCGCACGATGTGCGTTCCGACATCAACCCAGGATCAATCTGATGCGACTAGAGTGGAGCGCGAGTCTGTCGGCCAGTTGTCTGCACGCAGCCGCCTGTTTTCAGGAAGGGCTGCCCGTGGCCGACGACGAGTTGGTCCCCGCGCTCAGCGGACCGATCGAGCAACTGCTGGGAGAGTTCAGCGCCTGCGGTTTGCCGGCCAGCGAGGTCTTACCGCAGATGGTGGGGTTGGCGAGCGAGTTCGATAGCAATCGGCAACTGGTCGAATTGGCTTTCACCCGACTGTGGGGCAAGGGGTCGTTCAACGATGTGAGTGGAGCCCGTCTGGCGGGCGGCATCGCGGGTTTGGAAGCGGCCTTGCTGCGCGCGCGGCCAGGCCTGACGGCTGAACTCGACGTCCGCAGTCGTCCACTGCGTGAACAATGGGAAGGCCGCGGACCGGGGCTGTTGCGGCAAATGACGCTGCTGACCGAGGACCCGCTGCTCGTCGAGTCGGCCTCGGTGGTGCTGGTGGCGCCGATCGTCGGAGGACACGGTCGGGCGCACCTGTTGGGCAATCGCGTCACACTGGAAGCGATGCTCGTCAATCCGCATCCCCACCTGCCCGAGACGCTACGGCTGGGTTGGCTGCTGTCGCAATTGAACCTCGACCTGCCGATGTTCTCGGAGAGAATTCCTCGCGAACGAAGGCCGCTGGTGATCAGCTTGGCGACGCTGCCGTTGGTGCTGGCGGCGGCCGAGACGGTCGAACTCGCCCGGCTCGACGCAGAGACGCTCCAAAGCGCGTTGGAGTGCTGGCACTTGCCTTCGCAACTACCGGCCGACGTCGACCAGCGGTTGCTGGCATGGTGGAACACTTATCACGGCAGCGCCACGAGTTGGGCCGCGGCCCTGGCGGCCCTCGACGCGATGCTGCTTGAGTGACCCAGCACGAGTTGTACGTGGCTGAATCGAGGTTGACCCGCCTCGCGACCCTGCGATGATACGCCGTCGCTCGTGACTTCTCTGGAAGGACTCCGCCATGTTTGGCCCTCGCAGCCTGTTAGCCGTCACCTGTTTTACGATACTCTTCGCCGCTGCTTCCAGCCATGGCGACGAGGTTCAGCCGGCAACGCATGTAGCGCCGGTGCGTCTGCCTGAGCCAGCAGCAACGACCGGCGTCCAGTTCTCGCAGCAGCCGGCCCAAGTCGGCGACCGCGTTGCCCAGCAAGTCGATCTCGAATTGAATCTCAACACGTCGATCATCCAATCGGGCCAACTGGCCGCCCAAGAGATAACGTCGTTGGAGCGCCGGCAGCAACGTCTGGTGGAAGTCGTCGAGGTGGCCGAGGGCAAGGTGCGTCGAGCACGAGTCACCTTCTCCCGTTCGCGACATAAATCCTCCGAGAGCGAGAACCCTGAAGAGGAAGTGGTGCAACCGGTCGAAGGCAAGACCTACCTGCTTACGCGGCAAGGCAAGCAACTGCTCGTGACCGACCCACAGGGGACGATCCCGCCCCGCGAGGAATTTGAAATCGTCTTCAGCAGCATGCAATCGCTGGGTCGGCCGAATCCGTTGGTCCAGTTTCTGCTGGAGCGTACGATCCAGGTCGGCCAGACGCTCGAGTTGCCCCAAGAAATCGCCGCACAGATGCTCGGCTTCGGCGACGAGCTGGGACAGGTAAAGAGCTTTCAGCTGCAGCTCAATGAGCTCTCCACGTTTGAAGGGGCACCGTGTGCCGTGTTTGCTGCCGCGATCGAGGTCGCCGGCGGCCCGGGCAATCCCATGCAAATCGAAGTCACGGGCCCCGTGGTGATTCTCACCGAAACGTGTCGCACGGTCGTCACCGATCTCACCGGCCCGCTCTCCTTCGACACGGTCGAGCGTACCAGCCAGGGCAACTTCCAATACCAGGCCGCCGGCACGATGCGGGTGTCGGTTCGAGCACGCTACGCAGAACCGACCCAATAATTCCAGCCCCGCGGCGAATAAGCTCTCAGCTCCCCGTTGCGAATTCTGTGGGAGGCGTCTCCGACGGCGATATGAGACTGGATTGGGACTATCGCCGTCGGAGACGCCTCCCACATGGTACTACCCTTCCTTCCTAGATTGTAGAAGTGAAAGACCGTGGCCAGAGGCCCCGTTCGCTTTCCACCCCGGCAATCGCGACGTATAATTTCGGCGGACCTTTTTTCACCAACCCTCCAGGAGCAGAGCATGGCACACCTCAGCTCGATTGCCGCTCAGATTCTGGGAATGTTTCTCGTTCTGTCGTCGATCTCTACCTCAACGGTCGCAGAAGAGAGAGACTCCGCCGAAGCCGTGGCCCTGGTGCGCGTTCACTTGCCGCTTACCGGCAGTGCCGACCAGGCGCTTCAGACCAAGTTGAAAAGAACGCGCGATCGGCTGCTGACCGTGGCCAGCGCCAACAAATCCGACAGCCGCCCGCTGCTGGTGCTCGAACTGTCGCCGCGCGTGGGCGACGCGAATCTGGGTGAGGGGAGCCAATTCGAACGGGCGTTTTCCTTGGCTCGATTCTTGTGCAGTCGCGAGATGGCTGCCGTCAAAACCGTCGCGTTTCTGCCTCGCTCGGTCCGAGGGCATGGCACTCTGTTGGCACTGGCGTGCGAAGATATCGTCATGGCCCCCAACACGCTAATCGGCCAGGCCGGCATCGACCAATCCGACGAAGGCGCCATTCGCCAGACCGTGGTAGCTGCCTATCGCGAAATTGCCGAGGTGCGGCGGACGATTCCCGTCGCGCTGGCCGTGGGGATGATCGACCCGGACACAGAAATCCTGCAAGTCGAAACCGAGGATGGCATCCAGTTTGTGCTCCGCTCCGAGCTGGCAGAATTCTCCGAGGGTCGCGAAATCCTCTCGGAAAAAACGCTCGTGCCCGTCGGCACCATGGCCGAGTTCGACGGACGCGAGGGTCGGCAGTTTGGCTTCGTGAAGTACCTGGCTTCCGATCGCACGGCGGTAGCCGCCGCTTTCGACGTGCCGGTCGAGTCGCTCGAAGAAGATGAATCACGCTTTGCCGAGTGGCGGCCGGTCATCCTGGACCTGCGAGGCGAGATCACGCCCCGGGTGGCGGGCCAATTGGAATCGCTGTTGGGCTCGACGCTGGAGACGACCGGCGCCAATTGGATCGGCGTGCGGATCGACAGCGCCGGCGGCGACCTGGAAGCGAGCGTCCGGCTGGCAACCGCGTTGGCCCAGTTGGACGCCAATTCGGTGCGAACCGTGGCCTACGTTCCCTCGGAATCCTCTGGCGGGGCGGCGCTCGTGGCCTTGGCATGCGACCAACTCGTGATGCACCCAACCGCTCGCATGTTGGCCGGCTCGAGTAACGTGTTGCCCACGGAACTCGACGCGGCCCGGCTGGCATTGCGCGAATCGTTGGCTCCGCGCACCGAGCGAAGCTGGTCGCTGCTGACCGCAATGATCGACCCTGCCGTGGAGCTCTTCGACTACCGCAACAAGACAACCGGCGCCGGCCGCATCATGAGCGCCGCGGAAGTTGCCGCCTTGCCAGACGCCGACGTCTGGCAACGTGGGGCGCCGATTCAAGAGGCAAACCAGCCCCTGGAAATCTCCGGCGAACGCGCCCTGCAACTGGGGCTCGCCTGGCACAACGTCGAGAGCTTCGAGGAGTTGAAGCGGCTTTACTCCCTTGCCGGAGACCCAACCGTGGCCCAGCCCAATTGGGCGTTGGAGTTGATCGAAGCACTCGCCTCGCCCGAGTTTGCCGTGCTGTTGATGATGGCCGGTTTTGCGGGGATCTACGTTGAACTGCGCACCCCGGGTCTGGGAATCGGCGGGTTCGTTTCCACGGTGGCCTTGGTGCTGTTCTTCTGGAGCAAGTTTCTCCACGGCACGGCGGGTTGGTTGGAGGTGCTGCTGTTCGTCACCGGCGTGGCCTTTCTGCTGCTGGAAGTATTCGTGCTGCCCGGTTTCGGAATTTTCGGTCTCGGAGGCGGAGCGATGGTGATCGCTTCTCTCGTGTTGGCAAGTCTTACGTTTATTGCACCGCACAGCGCCACCGACATGGAAGAGCTGACCCGCTCGCTGGGCTCGGTGGCTCTGGCCGGGGTCGGAGTCGTCGCGATCGCCATGGCCACCAGTCGCTACTTGCCGCATGCGCCCCTGTTCCGAAAGATGGTGCTCGCTCCGCCGCCGCCCGAGGAACGCACCTACATGGAAAAGCAGGAGGCGGTGGCCGACTACGAACATCTGGTCGGCGTCAAGGGCGTGGCCGCCACGCATCTACGCCCCGCCGGCAAAGCGGAGCTACAGCATCAACTGCTCGACGTCATCGCCGAAGGCGAACCGATCGACCAAGGGACGCCGATCGTCGTGGTCGACGCCCGCGGCAATCGGGTTGTGGTGCGCAGTGTTGATCGGGCTGATGGTTGAATGATCATTCAGCAGAGGGAACCACGAAATACACGAAAGGTGGGAGGTTTGTCTTGGAGAACATCTCAGCCTGATTCCGTTTTCGTGTGTTTCGTGGTTAATAAATTCGGGTTGGGTGAGTCTTGTGATCTGCCATATTTTGATGTGTGACTTCCGGAGACCGTCCCAACAAAAACAGGCCGCCGAGCAGTTTGCTCGACGGCCTGATTCGTTTTTAGTTTCGCAACAGCGAATATCAGTCGCGGGGACGAACCGCGCCCGTCAGCCCGCTGTAGTCGGCTCGGTCGGCGTCGTGCCAGAGCGGGTAGCCCGCTCGCACGCGATCGGCCATCACGTCTAGCTTCTCTCGCGAGCCCGCGGGAGCTTGTGTGCTCTTGAAGTCCCGGTCCACGGTCGGCGCAAAGTCCTCGTCATGGCCGTACTTCAAAATGGTTTCAAACACGTTCTTCAATTTTGGGTCTGGCATCTCAATCAATCTCCTGATCTTACAGCGTCTCGGTTGGACTCCGGCGGGGCCAAGCCACTCTGTTGTCCTGAAAAACACCTTGCTGCTCTGAAAAACAGCCGCGTGCCGACTCCTCGGCACTCTGGATTTCCATGAACGCTACAATGGCTTGGTAGGGCCAACCTCTAGGGGGGAACTCTCAACGCACACTCCACTCACCATCATTCGGGGGGTCCTACCCTGGATGGCTCGCAAAAGCACACGTTGTTAACAAACTCCGTGAGAATAAGATTATCGCTACCAGAAAAATTAAGTCAAGTTTTTTTCCAGTAGGTATTGACAAATAATCGCGATGCTTGCTTGCGGCCGGTAAACTTTGCTGGCTGGGCCATCGGAAGCGACACACGGCGGCCCTGGGAGGGTATCATGGGGGGCCCGTTTCCCCCAGCTTACGGCTTCAGAGTGCGTATCGGGGCCGATCGCCGAGAGACTCCGTAAATCCACTGGCGGAGTGGACATTGCGACAGCAAACCCCCGCCCGCCGAGACGGCTGGTAGATAGTTCCGTGAGAGACCCATGACCTGGTCCCAACACAGCCTCGAGCTCGCCCCACGGTCGCGGGGTTTTCATCTGATTACACGCGAGGTGCTCGAGGCATTGCCCGAGCTGGTCAACCTGCGCGTGGGCCTGCTGCACCTGTTCCTGCAGCACACGTCCGCCAGTCTGACGATCAACGAAAATGCCGATTCCGACGTGCCGATCGATCTGGAAAGCAGCCTCTCGGCCATCGCGCCAGAGGATTTTTCCTACCGGCACACGTGCGAAGGCCCCGACGACATGCCGGCCCACGTAAAACACTCATTGCTGGGCGCCAGCCTGTCGATTCCGATCCACAACGGCCAGCTCTGCTTGGGCACCTGGCAGGGGATCTATCTCTGCGAACACCGCAACCGAGGCGGCCGACGGCGATTGGTTGCCACGATCTGGGGTGAATAGCCTCGCGCCTAGCGTGCGGCATCCGCTGTCCGCAGCCAGCGGAATGCTCCTGTCGAAAATGAATACAGATAGGTAACGGCAAACGACGCTGCGATGATCGGAGCCGAGTAGGGCAAAAGCCAAGCCAGAAGCAGCGCCACATTCACCATGCCGATCGCGGTGGCCGACTTGGTCAGACTTCGAATCAAATAGGGCATCTTGAATGGGACGAGCATCGACACCGCATGCAGTACAAACGTGACGATCAAGTACGGCGTCGGATCGAATCCGAAGATCTGTTCCAGCAGCAAGAGGAAGAGAATGTGGCGGATCAGCTCGTTCGTTGGCGAGCCTCCACCCGTCGCGGCCGTCGGATCGATCCGGGTCACGATACGCACAATCATTGAAACGGCGGCCAGCAAGCTGGTCGCGAAGCAAACTTCGCCCAGGAACGAATACTCAGTTTGCTGAGCAACATGCACGCCGACGAACAGGACCAAGGCCGTGTGAGTGATCGCGTCACAAACGTTGTCCAGGAGCGCGCCGAAATTGCTCCGGATGTTCAGCTTGGCCGCCAACACGCCGTCCAAATCGTCCATGAAGTTGCTGTAGATGATCAAGGGAATCAAGTACCGGTACGCATGTTCCCCGAAGAGAATACAGATTGGAAGCACGCCAAGAATCGATACAATGTTCGCCAAGTTCCTGAGAAGAGGGCTTTGCTGTTTTTCCATCATCAACTTTCTCGATCTTGGGCCCCCAAGCCGCCTTTCTACACGGCGTGGTTGCATGAGCCACCGTTAGATGCAATTGGAGAGTCTGGCTGAAGTACAAAGAAGTGATTGGTCAATTCCAGGGAGGCGAGGCCCAGAGACGTGGGAACGCGTGTAATCCATGGATAGCCCAGTCTCAATCCCCAATAGACGAGACGCCCCACGACGGGAATGCACTGGAGCCGCGTCGGCAAGATGGTCTTCCACTTTTTGACCAGTTCGCAACCCATTTGCATCAGAACGTAGGGCACGTTCAGTTGGACCTTGGGGATGGAAAGCTCACACTCTGCGAAGACTTCCTCGTAATCGGCAATGCTTCGGTAGACAGCCTGATAGTCGCCTTGGCGGGTGGTGGTTCCCTGCCGGACAGTCGTCTCACGACACACGATGACACCCCCTGGTTGAAGAGACGGGATCAGTCTCTGCAACAAGGAGACGACGTCCTCTTTGTTGAGGTACATCAGCAAGCCACCAAGGAAAACTGCGTTGTATTGTTCCTTGGGTTGGAATAGCATCGCGTCGCCGTGGATCAGTTCTACGTTCGCATAGGGCGCACATCTCTCTTCCAATGCTTCGTACAGCGGCACGCTTGCTTCGACCGCCACAACCCGCGCGAAACGTTGAGCGAAATGCTCCGCCCAGAAACCTATTCCACTGCCCAAGTCGAGCACACAGCCAGCAGAGTCTATTCCGTGGATCAGCCGATCGACGATCTTACATTCGGCTTGGAACCGGAATTGGCCCGCGCCGGCGGGAAAACCAAAACCATCCATCATGTAAGGGCCCAAGATCGACGGAGCAGCCGTGCTCCAATACCGGCTGACAGTTCCATAATCAAGGGTGGTCATGACCCGACCGCAAAGGAAGTCAGCCGCTCGTCGTTCCTCGGGAAGATTCTCTCCGCGTTGCGGAGATCTTCGAGCGTGTCGATTTCATACCAACGACGGTCGTCAAAGAAAACCGCTTCGAACGAGAGGCTTCCCTCGGCAACCATCTCGGCGAAAACCGCTTCGTAGTACCCGCTTACACGGCCAGCCGAAACGTACTGTTCCAACCGTTGTGTGACACGCTGCCAGGACGGCCCAGAAAAGCTGTACATGTTAACCGTCTTGTGGATGAGTTCATCTGCTGGCAGATCTCTTTCCAAATGAAAACGCGTCACCCGGTCCAAATGATCCAGCGAAACCGTAGTTCCGTTCATCCAAGGCAGGATATGCGAGACGGCGATCCGGTCGGGGGCCAGCATTTTACCCAGCAGAACATCGTCGAAGATGAGATCGCATTCAAGAAGCAAAAACGGCTCCTGTATTGCGTGGCGGGCCTCCCACAAGGAATAGATGTTGTTCGTGGTAAGGTATTTTTCGCTGCGGACATACTCAATCTTTAATCCGCTCTCTAAGCTGTCCAGATAGTCACGCACACAACCGTCAAGATGTCCCACAACAACGACCAATCGCTCGAATTCCCACGCACGCAGACCGTGAATCAGACGTTCTAGGATTGTTTTCTTATTGACTTCGGTTAGGCACTTGGGCGAATCTTCTGTGAGTGGCTGGAGGCGGCTGCCAGTTCCGGCTGCAAGCAAAAGCGCCGTGCTGATTCGATCCCTTCGATTGCCTAACTTGATCATGAACTGCTCCGAACGGGTTAATTGCCAAAGGGATCCCAAGCAATCGACTGTAACAGGTCCAGCCGCGTTGCCAAGAGGCCTCCGGCCTGTGACCAGCTTGGATGCTCTATGCAAGGGATTCTGTCATGGAGAAAACAGGTCCGTTGCCGCTGTGGCCATGACGCTACGACCCCTTGACAGTCGATAATTGGAGAAAGGTCAGAACTCCAATCGCAAGCGATCCTTCGCATCCACCGCGTCAGAGTGATTACGAGTGTTCGACGCACCCTGACAGATAAACATCATCGCCGAGCATTTCGACCTTCGGGCTGCGAAGCCGGAGTGCAGCCGTCATCTCGGCGAGCCCCAAGCCCGCCATCGCGCTGGGCGCTTTGGCGCCGCCGACGAGTTTAGGCGCAATGAATACGTGAACTTCGTCGACCGCCCCAATATCTTGCAGCGTGCCAAAAACTTTGGGCCCGCCTTCCACCAGCAGGTTGGTAATCTGACGTCGACCCAGCTCGTCGAGCAACGCCGCGGTGCGGGCCGCATGATCGTCTCCGGGTAGTTCGACGATCTCCGCGCCGCATGATTCCAATTTCTGCCGACGCTCCGTCGGGGCGTCCTTGCTCACCGCAATTAGCAGGGGTGCTTCGTCGGTGGATTGCGCCAGCTTGCTGTCGGGCGACAGTCGGGCGGCGCTATCCAGCACGATTCGCGTGGCGGTGCGCGGCCCGGGGGGGCGGGCCGTCAGCAGCGGGTCGTCGGCTTCGGCCGTGCCGCGACCGACGAGAATCGCGTCGACTTGCCCGCGAAGCTGATGCACCACTGCCCGCGACGCCTCGCCGCTGATCCATTGGCTGCTGCCGGTGCGCGTGGCCAGCTTGCCGTCGAGCGTCATCGCCCACTTGGCGATCACCCAGGGCCGACCCACGGTGACGAGTTTTGCAAAGGGAGCGATCAGCTCGGCGGTTTGCTCCGCCAGCACGCCGGTTTCCACGGCAACGCCCGCGGCCTGCAATTCGGCCAAACCCTTGCCAGCAACCTGAGGGTTGGGATCCTGAGAGCCAACCACCACACGGGCCACGCCCGCTTCGACGAGTGCCTGCGAGCAGGGCCCCGTCTTGCCTTGGTGGCAACATGGTTCGAGCGTAACGAACACGTCGGCACCGCGCGCATCGTCGCCCGCTGCGGCAAGGGCTTCAACCTCCGCATGTGGCCCGCCGAAGCGTTGGTGAAAACCCTCGCCGACTACTGCGCCGTCGCGAACCAGTACGCAACCCACCATCGGATTGGGTTCAACGCGGCCGCGCCCCTGCAACGCCAGCTCGATGGCCCGCGACATGAAACGGCAATCGTCGGCAGATTTACTTGTCACCCGGGAACTCGACTGGGGAACTGTGAACTCTATAACGCGTCATTCCGACGTGCTGTAGCGTGTCATTCCGACGTACTGCAGCGTGTCATTCCGA
>CAXMSB010000054.1:0-15171 GCA_964195615.1 uncultured Granulosicoccus sp.
CTTGGCTCTGGACGATCAGTTCGTAGGCCGGAACAAGTCCGCGCAGTTCCGGCGGCCCCGCCTACTCGCTTCGCCTTGCCGGAACTGCGCGGACTTGTTCCGGCCTACGTTTTACTAGTGACTCAACCTCAGCTTACACAACACGCTTGTTTTTACTACCGTGGAATCCCCGCAGAGGCTAGTTCTACAAAACTCTGGGCGGACCGCGACAGCTTTCGTCCCTTCAAAAATACCAGGCCGTAGGTTCGTTTGGGAAACCACCGCTTGAGCGACGCCGTGTGGAGTTTGTCGTCCTTGGTCAGGCAGTGGCTCATGACAATCGACACGCCCAGGCCGAGGCGGACGTACGTCTTAATCACATCGTAGCCGCCGATCTCGAGCTTGACGTTGTGTTGGAGTGTATGCTCGGCGAACACCAAGGCCACGATGCGGTTAGTACTCTGGTCGCGAGGCGGCAGAATCAGCGGGTACTTGGCCACGTCTTTCAGCGAAATACGCTTCCGCTGCGCCAGCGGATGGTCTCGTGCCGTGATCAGCACTGGTTCATGGCTCATCAGCGGATGAAACAGAATGTCGGGCGGAGCGTCGAGCATGGGGCCCACCGCGAAGTCGACCTCGCCGGCTCGTAGCAAAGCGAGCCCTCGCTTGCCGGTGACGTTGTGCAGTTGCAAATCGACCTGGGGATGCTGTTCCAGGAACGCCTTGACGTAGGGCGGCAAAATGTACTGCAGAGTCGAACCGCCCGCCGCGATCATCAACATCCCCCGGTCGACGCCGTCTTTCCTCGCGGCAAATTCGTCTTCCAGGCGATCCGCGCCTTCGACGAGCGTACGAGCCAGATCGAGCAGGATCTCCCCGTCGGGCGTCAATCGTATCTTCGGCCCACGACGCTCGAAGAGTTTTGTGTTCAGCTCCTTTTCAAGTGCCTGAATCTGGAGCGAAACGGCCGGCTGGCTCAGCGATAGCTTCTCAGCGGCACGCGAGACACTCAGCGATTTGGCGGAGTAGTAGAATCCCCGCAACTGTTGAAGCCGATTGTTTTGATACCGCATGATCCCGTCCCCGCGCCCGTCTGGCGAACAGGCCGCTCAAGCCAGAATGAGCCCCCCAGCCTGCGATTACAAGCCCCGCTTCAATTATAAACCATAAATATGCTTAGTATTGAAATAATTAGTGTGTTAAATATCAAACCTTGTGCAATAGTATCTAAGTGGGTATGGGTTTACTCAGCTTTTCTTTCAACGGGGACAGATGATATGATCTTGCACAGCCGGACAGATACGGGGTTCCAGGGTATTTCGCCCAGCGAGCAGCAGCTCATTGATCGGGCACTCTGGTGCGTTGAACGCGGATTTGCCCCGCCGGCGGAGATCTATCGAGTCGAGCACCGTTGCCACGTCGACTGGTCCACCTTCCCCAGTTGGGCCAGGCCGCAGGATCCAGAGGCGTTTGAAGGCTGCTGCCACGAAGGGTAGTCGGCTTTCTTCTACAGGGTTGCCGTCAGGCTTAGGTCCCGCACATGGGGCTGATGCCGATTGTGCCGATTCTACCGGCTTGCAGTCGCAAGCGGGTGCCGCGCGATGGGGTCTGTTTCGCACGAGTGCGCTCAGTTCTCGACCTATTGTTGAGAGGGCTCTTGTTGAGAGAGTCGGCTGACCGGCTCTCCTTCGCTCTATCGACCACACCCACGGGGACTCCGCCATGAATTGGAGTATGAAGGCCAGCATTGGTGATTGGATACATAGCTCGTTCCTCAGCACCTGGAACTGGCTCAACCAACTCAGCTATCAGGAATGGTTTCTGCTGCTGGGGATCATAGCGGCTCTCGGGTTCCTTTGCATGCGCGGCTACGGCTCGCGCGGCCATCTGTGAGCCCGTTTGCCTATCCGTCACTCTGGAAGAAACCATCCCGACCATGGAACTCCTGGCCAACATCTTGAGCCTGCCCGGCTATGTATCCGACACGATGGCGCTGGCCGCCGTGGCGCTGATCGGTTACCTGTTCGGCCATCGTACCCGACAGCCGTCAGCCGATCCCGTAGACAGGAAGCTCGGTGCCGAGTTATCTCGCGCCGTACGCATCGCTAAAGATCTGCAACTCGTTGCTGGACGGATTCGCAAGGAAGTGGCCCTGCACCAGTCGAGCATCTCGCGATTCCAGTCCGAGGTTGGCGGTGTGCAAAAGAAAGGTGCGGAGGACGCCTGGCATACGCTCACCGGCGAGGCCGAGGCGCTGCTGGCGCCCACGATGAAACTCGCCTCGAACCTTTCGACCGCCTACGATCAGCTCCGCCAGCACTCGTCGCAATTGATGAACTTCGCCGGCTCGTGGAGCGACCTGGAAACAGGCGTGGGCAACCGACGGGCTTTGCAGGAACACATCGATATCCAGCTAGCCGGCTACGAAGAAAACCAGAGTCGTTTCTCACTGGCGATGTTTAGTGTCGAACTGCCGTCGCGGGATGGCTCGCCAGAATTGCCTTCGTCGGAGTTGCTGCAAAAATTTGCCGAGCTATTGGAGCAATCGGCCCGCGAAACCGACTTGGTGACTCGCTACGGCGAGAGTGAGTTTGTTGTGTTGATGGCTCAGACGACACTGGCGGGAGCCGCCGTGTTCAGCGAACGCATGTTCCACAGAGCCACTGCCGAGTTGGATTGCGTCGTCGGCGGAGGGATCGTCGAGGTACAGCCGGGCGATACGCAGGAGAAGCTTCTGTCGCGTGCCGATTCCGCGCTCTACAGTGCTCGCAGCAACGGTCGCAGCAGCCTGTTCCTGCACAACGGCAATGTGCTACGGCAACTGAAGGCCGCGCCTTCTGACGACTCGGTGGAACTGCCCTCGACAGCAGACGAGTGCCTTGCTGCCCCGGCAGGTCTCGACGGCTGGGACGACTAGTGCATTTCGCACCCTCCTCAGCCGACATTCCGTCATTTCTGACGCGACATTACAGAGGTTCTGCAGGCATCTATTTCGGGCAATCTGCCCCCTAATCCCCTGTAAGCTGCTGGCAGATATCCATCCGCCTGGGCTCGCTCCTCGTTTTGTTTCCAGACCCCCTAAATCGTGGGAGATGCGGGCACGTTGACGATTGCCGTCGCAATAAATTACATTTAGGGGCGATGGAAAAGGGCCCGTTCCGAGCCCGTGCATCCGACTCGATTTCCATGGTCCAGTGCGGGCTGCTGGAGGAATCGCTGATTGCACGAGAGAGATTGTGCTGGCCAAGTTAGTTGAACAATCAGAACATTAGGGAGAGATCGCCATGCCGTTATTTGAGGTTGAAACGGACTGTCACATCATTATCACCTGGGCCAGCGACCGAGACGGAGCCACTGCGGTCGTCACCGAAGCCTATCCCAACGACAAGGTCACCCGACTCACAAAAAGGCCCCGCGACACGTGGGTGATTTCTAAGAGCGCTCTGGGGCTGACCGGATCGCTTGACCCGTGCAACACGGCCCGTGATTGTCTGTCGAAGGCTGAAGGCGACAAGGTCCACGCGATCCGACTCTACATGCACGAGACAGGCGTCGACCTGGAACAGGCGCGCATCGCGATCGAATCGAACATGGTCATGGGCTGGTAGCGAGCCAGTCGAGAGTCGAAAGTTGAGAGTCCAGAGCCAGAGATCGACGTAGCCACTTTCTGGCTCTCGACTCAAGACGCTGGACTCTAGACCATTCCATTCCCTCTACCAATAACGGGGCACTTGCGGCGCCGTCTGCGGCGGTGCCGGCGCGCTGCCGGGCGTGGCCACGTTGGGTACCGGGCTGTCTGTGCCCGTTGCCGAAGCCGGCGCTTCTGGTCGAGAAGCCATCTCGTAATTCGACGGTACACTGGTGGCGCCCGGATAGGTGCTCGTGCTGCCGGGTCGATAAGGTTCGCTCGTGGCGACCGTCTGCTCCTGGCTGGTTGTTGAGACGTTGCCCGCCGGGGCGCTCGTCTGCGCCGCGGGAGCCGATGTTGTAGTCGCCGGCTGAGCGTAGCGATTTCCCACGGCACCTGTCGCGCTGGCTAACGTAGCACCAGGGTAACTAGCAGGAGGCGCGGCTGTCTGAGAAGGTGCTGGTGCGTAGCTCGGTGCGGCACTCGCGACCGGTGCCGGATTGTACGCTGGCGCTGCGCTGGGCGTGGTCTGAGCGGCATAACGCGAACCGGCGTCGGAGCTCGGCGGCGTGCTGTTCGACAAGGTGTTTGCAGCCGGATAGGCGGGCGTCGTCGGTGCGGCGTAGCGATTGGCGGCCGGCGGAGCAGCCGTCTGCGGCGCCGCGGCAACGGTCGCAGCCGGGGGAACCGTATTCGGGTTGTACGGCATGTCGATCGTGCCCAAGTTGGAATCGTTTGCCGCCGGCACTGCTGGCGCACTGCTGGCAAGCGTTGACGAGTAGCTCGGCGCTCCGGTGTTCGGGTATCCCGTGGGACTGACCGCTGGCGCGGCAGTCGGCGTATAGGGTGGGGCCGTCGCTGCGTACGGGGCGGCCGTGCCGCCAGCCGTTGTGGCGGTGTTGGCAGCCAAGCCTTCGGTTTGGATGGCTACGTCGGAAGGCAACGCCGGCGCGGTTCGTGCCACCGCCGTTGCGTTGGCATTCGAGTTGTCGGCTGTTCTCCACCAGGTAAGCGATGGCATCGACTTGCAACCGACCGAACTCACCGCCACCAGTACCGCAAGACTCGCAGTAAGAATAGTTCCACGCATGGCTTCCGTGCCCTAAATGGTTTTGTTGTGTTTTGTTCAAGGGTCGTCGTACTGCGGTTCGCAGTGGACAGGTGGGCGATAAACTCGTAGCGAATCGTTACGACGTATCTCCCACGCACAATCCGTGCGACCCCTACTTCTTCACTATGTCGGCACAGCTGGGTGGAAATGGCCACAAAAACTGTGCCGGCATGGCACCTGCGCGCAACCGCTCGCGCGAGGCGGGATTATAGAATCGCTCGACCGGCGGTCAACACCATCTGACAAAGGGTGCTAGCAGGCCACTTCGGTGCCTGCAGTGACAGCACTATGGCCCGCTCATCACATGTGAGCCGCTGGCGCTAGCTTTTCGCCTTCGCGTAACGTTGGCCGACGGCGTTCCAGTCGATGACGTTGAAAAACGCGGCAACGTAGTCGGGGCGGCGATTCTGGTAGTTGAGATAGTACGCGTGTTCCCACACGTCGAGGCCCAGGATCGGCGTGTTGCCAATCATGTAGGGGTTGTCCTGGTTCGGGGTGCTGTCGACAAGAAGCTTGCCGGAGGAATCGACGCTCAGCCAGGCCCAGCCGCTGCCAAAGCGAGTGGCCGCCGCTTTGCTGAAGGCTTCTTTGAACGAGTCGAACCCGCCGAGCTTGGCGTCGATTGCCGCGGCCAGATCGCCACTGGGGCTGCCGCCGCCGTTGGGGCCCATGACCGTCCAAAATAGCGAATGGTTCGCGTGCCCGCCGCCGTTGTTGCGTACGGCCGTGCGGATGTTCTCGGGCACCGATTCGATGTTTCGGCAGAGATCTTCGATCGACTGCTCCGCCACGCCGGAGCCCTCCAGGGCCTTGTTGACGTTGGTGACGTAGGCGTTGTGGTGCTTGCCGTGATGGATTTCCATCGTGCGAGCATCAATATGCGGCTCTAGGGCGTTGGGGGGGTAGGGTAGTTCGGGGAGTTTGTAAGCCATCGGTCCGTTCTCCTGTTTGTTTCTGGCGGTTGCCTCAACAGGCGAGCATATCGCATCGCGCGCGGAGTGGCAATCGGCGACAGGAGAATACCGAGCGGTCGTTGGTAACAGCAGAGTCCGCCACTTGTCATCCAGAGGTCCGCCGAGGGATCTCTGTGGCCTTGCGAAACCGCGTCACGACAGAGATTCCTCGGCGGACCTCGGAATGACAGTGCATGCCAGTGGGAGCAACAGTGCAGGCCAGTGGTAACAGCAGATGCAAACTGGCTAATGGGAAATACCCAATCAGCGAGCTCAAGACTGGCGGTCGCTCGCCTCGGCCAGCAATCTTTGGAGCTGCTGGCGATGGGCTTCGAGTTGCGTGAGTTGGTCGGTCAGACGGGCAATCAGCTCGGGGTAGGTCGTCACGTCGCCCTCGGCTGCATCCGGGGCTTCGGCGGCGTCGAGGCGCGGCGTGGCCAGCGACTCTTCGTCGCCGAAGGCGGCGTCGACCAACTCGGCTGGCAGCGGCTTCGTAGCGGCTCGGCGACTCGTCGACCAACTTGGGTTCGCGTCACGGCGCGATTTCCAGTGTTGCGGTTCGGAAATTTCTTCTCTCATGATCGTGTGTCCTGTGTCGGCGGTCCGCCTCAGCGGACGGCCGATAGTTAGTGAGGTTGCCTACTTCGTCGCGGCGGCGGCGAGTTCCGGCTCCTGCTGCTCGTCGCCTTCTTTGGCCATGAGATAGGCTTTGATGCTTTGTAGGATCAGCCGAGCGCGGTCGGCCATGTCGGCCCGACGTCGGCTGCGCGCCCGCTTGGGGCGAATCTCCAACGTGATGCGCGTCTGGGCGTACACGCCCGTGGCCAGGCCGATATTGTTATGGCGCTGGATGCGCTCTTCGTCGAACTGCATTTCCACGCGATAGGTAACGTGCCGGTCGCCCTTGCGGCGGTTGTGGGCCACGTGTTCGCTGGAGACTTCCAGTTCGACCGAGTTCTCGCGCGTCGAGACGATCTTCGCCTGATGATCGGAGACGAAACCTTTGAGCTTCTCGATTGCGACGTCGATCGGCACGGCGGTCGTGAGAGTTGTTTGCACCACGGGCTTGGCGTTCAGGCCGCCAAAGCTCCACCACTTCTTCTTAGGTTTTTCTTTTTCCATACCGTTACCCAATTGGACTACTTGGTTTCTGCCTTGTTCTTTTGCCATGAGCAATGCCCGATCCGACCGCCGCAACATCGTTTCCGAAGTGTCGCCGGCCTGTAGTTCTGTCACGCCAAAGCTGGCGGTGATGCGTTTGTTCCCGAGACATCGGTGGGAAGTTTCTGAAAGTCGTGCGCGAAACTGTTCCGCACGAGCTGCCGCGTCGGCATTGGTGCAATCGGCACACAAGACGGCAAACTCCTCGCCCCCATAGCGAGCCACCAGATCGCCATTCCGGCACATCGAGCTAAGCAGGTTTGCCAAGCCGATGATCGCCTCGTCGCCTGCCTGATGGCCGTAGGTGTCGTTGATGTTCTTGAAATGGTCGATGTCGATCATCATCAGGCTGCACGGCAGCCCGGCCTGCTGATGGGCTTCGATGAACAGGGCCTGCATCCGATCGAACTCGGCCCGATTCGCGACCTTGGTCATCGGATCCTTGGTCACCTCGGCGTGCAGGGCTTCGCATTTCTCTTCGAGCGACACTTCGGGCTGAGCATCGTGCAACACGACGGTCGCGCCCTGGACGGTCCCGTCGACCGCTTGCACGGGAATGGCGTGTAGATTGACGGCTACGTGTTCGCCTTGTCTGCCGAGAATGAACAACCGCTGGCGAAGTTGGGCGTTGGTGCGGATGCACTTGGCCACGGGGCAGGCATCGTCGGAAATCCGGCGACTACCTTCGTTACACATGTCGAGCAAACTGGGAGCCAATGCGCGACCCGTGGCCGCGCCGCTGCTGACGCCTGTCAGCCGCTCGGCGCCTTTGCTCCACATACAAATCTTGGCTTGCGCGTCGACAAACACGACGCCGTCGCGCATCGAGTCGAGCAGCTTCTGCTCGAACAGCGAGCGAGGGTCCTTGCCCCGTTCGACTTTGACCAGCCCAGCCTGCTCCCCGAATTCCCAGGGCAGCGAAGCCGATTGCTCGTTCAGATCGCTCAACCACCGAGCCGCTACCTGGGTGGAAAGCAGGTCTTGGCGTTGTGAGAGTACGTCGACAAATTGTTTCACCAGCACCGGATCGAATTGCTTGCCGGCACACTCGAACAGCTCGGTCAGGGCCCGTTCGCGCGATTTGGCGGGGCGGTAAACGTGGTCGGTCGTCATCGAGTCGAAGGCGTCGATGATCGAAATCATACGGGCTTCCAGAGGGATGTCTTCCCCCGTGGCGGGCAAGTCGCTGTGCTGGCCGTCGAAGCGGGTGCCCGAGTAGCGCACAACCTCAAGCACGCGCTCGCTGCTGCAACAGTTGGCGAGAATCTCCAGACCGATCTCACGGTGTTGGCTGACGCTGACCATTTCTTCCGACGTGAGTCGGCTCGGTTTGAGCAGCACACCTTCGGGCACGCCGATCTTGCCGATGTCGTGCATCAAGGCGGCCAGTTCGACCGTGTCGCGAGTTTCGTCGTCAAGTTCGGCAAACAGGGCCCAGGAACTGCACCCCAGCGCGACGCGAAGACAATGCTCGGCCGTCGGTGAATGTTTGTGTTTCAGGGCCGTAAACAGGCTGCTGGCAATTCCCAGTCGCACCTGGACCAGCCGATTCTCGTGGCTCGCCTTGGGGGCCGTCGGGCTGACGTGTCGCCGGGTTGTCAGACCGCTTTCCGTGGCGGCTTCCTCCAACGCGGTCAGAAGCGAACTGATTTCGGCCACGCGATGCTCGGTGGCCGTCTGATGCGACGACTTCTTCGCTTCAGCTTCGGAGACTACCGCTTCAAGTGACGAAGAATCGGTGTTGTTCGGGGTGGCATTGGTCATCGAATCACGAATCGGTGCTAAGACAGGCGGTGGAAAGCAACGCATCCGGCGCGCGGCTTCGCTAGAGGTTTCTCTGTTGAAACGTAGGTCACGCGGCAGCCGGTCGCAAACGACCGGCGGGCTGTACCTCGCCAGAAACCCATCCCGTCGACAGAATCGCTACAGCCGGCTCCCACCCCCCGCTTGTCGCAAAACGATTGCAGCGATAATCTGGTCTTGGAGCCTATCCAAGAGCGTTGCCAACCCCGGCCACCCAGTTTCCGATTTCGATAGGTTCCAAAAACAGATGGTCCCACGCCACCAAGGAGAGACGCCATGCGACTGGTCACCTACCTCAGCCCCAACGGTCCCCGCGCAGGCGTGTTGCGCTCCACCGATGCCGAGAGCGACGAGATCGTCGATCTGAATCAATTCAACCCCGAGTTGCCCGCTTCGCTCAAGCAACTACTGGAGCTGGGGGATACGGGCTTGCAGCAGGCGGAGCTCGCCCAGCGGCAAGGGAAATCGCTCGGGGGGGAACCGCCGCCGCTGCTCCCGCCGGTCGTCGATCCACAGAAGATCGTTTGCGTTGGCCTGAACTACGCCGACCACGCCGCGGAAACGGGGGCTAAGGTCGGCGAAGAGCCGGTGATCTTTTGCAAGTTTCCCACCACGCTGCGAGGCCACGAGCAACCGATCGAACTGCCTGCCGTTTCGACGCAGGTCGACTACGAAGCCGAATTGGTCGTGGTCATCGGCCAACGGGCTCGCAACGTTTCGCAAGCAGCGGCCTGGCAGCACGTTGCCGGCTATTGCTGCGGGCACGATGTCTCGGCGCGCGACTGGCAGAAGGACAAACCGGGGCGGCAGTGGCTGCTGGGAAAAAGTTTCGACAGCTTCGCCCCACTGGGGCCCGGTCTGGTAACCCGCGACGAGATCCCCGAGCCGGGGAACCTCGCGATCGAGCTACGACTGAACGGTCAGACGATGCAGCAGTCCAGCACCAGCCAACTGATCTTCCCTATCGATTTTCTCATTTCTTATCTCTCGCAAGTCTGCACGCTGCTGCCCGGTGATCTCATTTTCACCGGCACGCCGCCCGGAGTGGGAATGGCTCGCAAGCCGCCCGTCTTCTTGCAACCTGGCGACACGGTTGAGGTGGAGATCGAAAAACTGGGCCTGCTGCGAAACCCAGTGATCGGTTAGCGGAAGGGTTCAGATTTCGAACTAGCCGTGTTGCAACGCAACGCAAGGCGCCCCGCGCCTCCGCCGCACTGCTGGCAAGCCAGGCAGTGGCACCCCGAGACGTCTCCTGGATTCGCCCTACCGCCCCTCATCACGAATCGCCAGGAGCGAATCGAAGGTGCGGAGATAGATCGTGCCGTCGGCGATGACTGGCGAGGCGGCGATTTCTTCTTCGACGTCGTTTTGCGCCAGGATTTCAAACTCTCGCCCAGCCCGGACCACCGTCACCACGCCGCCACGGCTAGTGAGATACAGCTTGCCGTCGGCCAGCACGGGCGACGCCCGATGCCGATCGCGGACCGTTCGCTCGTGGTACAGCTCCTCGCCACTGTTGGCATCCAGGCAGAGCAGATTGCCATTCTCTCGGCAGAGGTAAACCAGAGAGTCGTGAATCAACGGTGAGGGAACGTCCGGCGTGCTGTCGGGATATCGCCAAGCGACATGTGTCGGAGAGTCGGTGATATCGCCCTGGCCGTGCGGACGCAGACCCAGGATGGGGCCTCCCTTGGCGGTTGGCACGACAATCAACTGGTTGCCCACCGCGGGCGAAGCGACGAGTCGCAACGTGGGATGATAATTGCCCGGCGAGTTCATTCCACCGCACCGCCACAGCTCGCGTCCGTCGTCCAGTGAGTGAGCAATGGCGTAGTCGGCGCCGTGGGTGATCAGATAGGCTGTTTGAGAGTCGCGGTAGAGAGTGGGCGAGGCGTAAGAGTGTTCGCACTCTTCGTGAGCGTCGCTGGGGCGTGGCTGCTGCCACAGCTCGTCGCCGGTTGCCGCGTCGAGGCAGAACACTCTCGCCTCACGAGTTGCCGCGTCTCCGTCGCCGTGGATCCACTGCAGATAGAGGCGGCCCTGGTCGAGCAGTGGTGTCGAAGCGTAACCGAACTGAATGTTCAGGGGTCCGTAGCGAGAGGTCAAGTCGACCACCCACTTCTGTTCGCCTTGACGATCGAAGCACCCGAGCGTTCCATCGCCAATCAAAGCCCAGACATGCCGCCCGTCGGTGCAGGGCGAAGGCGAAGCGAGGTTTCCCTCGTCGGCGCGAAACGTATTATTCTCTCCCCCGAGACGCCGTTGCCACAGCAGCTTGCCCTCGGTGGAAGCACAGCACAGACGCAGCTCGTTATCGGCGGCGGTCGTCAGATAAATCTGGTCGCCCCAGACCACGGGCGTCGACCCGGCCGGGCCGGGTAGCGGCAACCGCCAGGCTATGTTTTCTGTGGCCGACCACTGCGTGGGCAGGCCTTTTTCTTCGCTGACGCCCGAGAGTGTGGGGCCGCGCCATTGGGGCCAGTTCTCCGCCTGGAGTGGGCCTGTCGCGGCGAATCCAAGCAGCCACACAGCGACCGCGCCTAAGCCGAAGCGGTTCGACCGTTGCAAAGCCCGGAAATCAACACCGCGCTGTAACTTCCGTTCCATCAGTAATGCTCCTGGTAGGCGAAGAAGAGAATCTGGGAACCGAGCCTGAGGGTGAGTTTTCTCAGCCGGGGCGACTGCCGTCAAGCACCGCAACTGCCAAGGGACCTTTGACGCCTCAGTGACAGGCCGCTCGATATTCTAGCGAAATGCACTACAATGTCCGCTGTGCGTGAATCAATGCGTGAATCGAACGGAGCTCAACCATGCAAGACATGCGGCACGACCCCGAGCGGGTCATTGATCTCGATTTAGTCCGCTGTACGGAAAACGCGGCTCTTGCCGGGTGGCAGCACTTTGGCAAGGGGGACAAGAACCTCGCGGACTACGCCGCCTCGGACGCCATCCGCGGCATGTTTCAACTGATCGACTGCAAGGGATTGGTCCGCATCGGCGAGGGCCGCAAGGACAATGCCCCGGGAATTTTTACCGATGATAAGCTCGGCTCCTGGCGCGACAAGGCGATTCCCGCGGCGATCGCCATCGACCCGATCGACGGCACCACGCTAACCGCCAAGGGACTGCCGGGCGCAATCTCCGTGATGGCTGTCAGCACTTGCGAGACGCCCGACGAAGATCCTCAATCGCTGTTCCCCTCGATACCTTCGTACTACATGGAAAAAATTGCCGTTGGTCAGGCGGTGGCGGAGAGCGATGTGCGAGTTCAGATGGACGCTCCCCTGGAAGCGAATCTCAGCATCGTGGCCGGCCAGTTGCATAAACGCGTCAGCGATTTGGTCGTGGTGGTGCTCGACCGACCGCGGCACGAGAAGATCATCGCCTCGTTGCGCGAGGTCAACTGTCGCATTCGCCTGATCTCCGATGGCGACGTCGCCGCGGCCATCGCGCCGAGTCTGCCCGACTCGGGAGTCGACGTGTACGTCGGCATCGGCGGCAGTCCCGAGGCCGTTCTCTCGGCGGCGGCCATCAAGTGTCTCGGCGGGCAGCAACTTTGCCGCATGAGCCCTCGGGATGATGCCGAGCGGCAGGAGCTGCTGCAATCGTCTGCCTGCAGCGAAGATGATTTGCAAAAAGTGTGGTCCGTCGAAGAGATGGCGCCGGGCAACCACGTCATCTTCGCGGCCACCGGCATCAGCGATTCGCCTATGTTGCCCGGCATCCAATACCGAGGTCGGCACTGCATCACGCACTCTATTCTAATGCGTTCGCGGAACCGCACGGTTCGGCACGTCGAGGCCTATCACGATCTGGAGAGCAAGACGATCCGCTTGCATTCCACGGGGGAAGAGATCTCGCTTTAGGGCAACGCGTCTAGTCCTGCCGTGTACCGTTCTATGGATAAGCCATGATTGGGAACCGCAGATAAACGCTGATGAACGCCGATAAGTCTGAGACCCACTGGATTCTGTATAGTTCGTCATCCGAAATACATTGCAGATGACACTTTGAACTCTAGTGAAATCTGCGTTTATCTGCGTCCATCGGCGGTTCCCCTTGAATGAACCCTACGCCGTAATACTAGGTCAATCGTCAAACAGGTTCAGCGGATTGGGAGTCGTCTCTCTGATCTTCGCGGCCGTGACGATCCAATCGGCGCCCGCTTGCTCGAGCCGAACGCGAAACCGCAGGCCGGTGACCGTGTCGCCTTGCTGAAATTCTCCCACTCGGCTCATCTTGGCCAGGAAGGCCGGCACGAGCCCATCGAATCCGAGGCCCGCTTCGTACAGAAGCTGAATCTGTCCGTCGATCCCCTCTTGCATGAGCTGCATGAACTGGTCGCTGCTCATCTTCCAAACCAAACGGCCCGTGCAGAGAAAGAGATAGTCGCCCTCAGAGGTCACGCCACCGCGCACGACCTGCACGTCGACACACTCTTGAAAGAATGTGTATTCCAGCTCCAAGCTTTCGTTCAGCGCCGTTTGAATTGTCAACGGGTCGGGCGCCTGGGCATGGGCCAACGCCGGCAGTGCCCAAACAACGGCGAGTACAAGCAGGATTCTCTTCATGATCGAGGCCCTTTCTGGCAGTGCCCCCTGGGAACGATTCGCGGAGCGGAGCAATTCAAGTATAGGCCGTATTTTCACCGTTCGGAACGACTCAAGAACAACTTAGGTAATTTGCGAACGGCCAATTTCATCGCAACACGTCGAGTCAGAAGCCCCAGGTTCTGCCAGAAGCATATTGCAGATGCATTCCACAAAACTCGCGTGAGTAAACGCTTTCCAAGCAAACCGAAAGGAAAAGCCCCAACGGGGCGTCCCGATGATAGCCCAGGGCAAGTCCGCCCCAAGCGGACGCAGCCCTGGGTTCCGTGGCAATGACCTTGCATCGGCCGTGTGTTGGTACGGTGTACCGAACTCCCGAAGATACGGTCGAAACAGAGCGAACTCTGTTTCGGCCTCGGCGACGCCCCTTCGGTACACCGTGCAAACTGCTCGGCCGATGAAGCGAAGAGAATTTAACCCAGGGCTGCGGCCTGCGTCGCTGGCGCTCTGCTGGCCTTGCCCTGGGCTAACTTAGGACTGCCCCTTTGGGGCGTATCCGCGGTTGTGATTCAACAGAAACCAGTACGGTCGACTTGCACTTGGAACGGCTGAGAGTCGTTCGGATTACGACGCAAACACCGAAGTTATTCTTGAGTTATCCCTTATTTCCCCTTGCGGCGGCATTCACGACAACACCTATGGTTTCGGCGGATCCCTGACCATCAACGCGTAGATCAAGAGAAACGCAGCGTAGAACGAAACAAAGAAACACCAGTAGCTGACGGCGCAATCGGTGAAATAAAAACTCACCACGGCCCAGAACCAACCCCACGACACGATCAGCAAGCTGTGCCAGAGGGGGCGCCACCAGAGCAAGAACGGAGCGCCGATCACGACCGCCCAGAGGCCGTACGCCCAGGGCGAGAAAGTGGGCGGATTGCACGTCGACCACCAGTTGAGATGCCCCTCAGGCGTGACCTGCGTGTACGTTGGTTGATAGACGGCACGGGCCACGACAACCATGGTCAGCCCCAGAAAAAGCAGCAGGAAGAACGGTAGACGGCGCTGACGCACGGGAAGAGCGAACGTCGAGCCGAGCAGTGGCCCCCAGGCTTCGGCCAACAGCGCCAAGGGAATCACTCCGACCGTCAGCAGTTGGTTCAGCGACCCGCGCGGCGTCGGTCCGTCGAGCCAAAGAGCGGCCTCGACCCACTGCATGGCCGTGATGCCCAGGCAACGCCCTCTGCAGACGACTGTCGGTGCCACCCGCGAAAAGTGATGAGCTCGACACACATCTGATTTATGGGTCGTCGGTCGATTTCGAACGACTCGGAACGATAGCCCCTGCAGTGTGCAAAGAATGCAATGGTAGAAGGCAGATTGCGGTTGGTACTACTCCCGCGAACTCAACGGTAACAACCGGGAGCGTCGGATTCGCAAGAGTGGACAGCAACGCCCGGCTCAGCGACGAACAAGGCGGTTTCACAGTCGGGATCGTTGACGTGATCCGACGCGGCATTAGTGCGAACGAAGAGTGCAGTTTCGCAATCGGGATCGACAAACTCGGGTGTTGTTTCGCGGAACATGGTAAGACCCTTTCTCGCTATAGGAATGTATTGGATCGCCCGTCAGGCATCCTAACCTGTTAAGCGCGACGGCCAGGGAAGTGTTACAGGACTTTGTCATACCTGTTTTCAAAGAGGACAGGATGGCCAAATTGGCGCAAATGAAGAGCAGAACATGACGGGGGGCGACTTAAGACCAAGAAGGCAGCACAGTTGCCGTAAAACGTCCTGACACCCCGTACCGTCATGGAATTCGACATTCACAGGATATGACCAACCTATCGAAATAGTCCCTTTCGCCTTCCTCATTCAGGGTTGTCTTCCCCAACTCCGCTTAGGTCGAGAGTATTGTCAGCTTAGCGGCCTTCTTCTCTAGAAGCTCTATTTCACGGGTATCGGCGGATCTACCTTCGCGCAAAGA
>CAXMSB010000055.1:0-5340 GCA_964195615.1 uncultured Granulosicoccus sp.
CTCAAGCACTCGCAAGCAGACAGCCCGCAGGTGATCATCGCCGAGTTGAGCAAGTTCTCTGAAGCGCTCGCCGGGACGAGTGGCACTCGAATTACGCGCTGATATCAGCCATCCGCTCGTGGAGCCCTCTGGCGACTCCCACCGAGTTGGCGCGCAACGCCGGCTCGTCGCAAGAGACGACTTCTCCCTGTTTCAGACACCAGCGACCGGCGATCATCACATCGCTGACGAACTCGGGCCCCATGGTATAGAGGAAATGGCCGGCCAGGTTTTCGTTGCTGAGCGGCGTGGCGGGGCGATAGTTGGTGAGCACCAAGTCGGCTGCGGCGCCGGGTTCCAACACGCCCAGCCGCACGCCCAGGCAGCGCGACGCGAAGCGGGCCGATTGGCCGAGCATTTCCAGCGGTTGGCCAAAGCGAAGCGGCAAGCCGGCATCGTGGCTTTTGAATTGGGCCGTGCGAGCCTCGCGCCACATGTCAGCGCCGATGCCGTCGGTGCCCAACAGCGGGGATCGCTGTAGACAGGCGACCGGGGTGTAGCCCACCCCATTGTTCATGTTCGAGTTGGGATTGTGCGCCAGCTCGGTCGTGTCGCCCAGCTCGTTGAGCCGCGCGAAATCGCTTTCCGAAAGGTGCGTGCCGTGGGCGAAGATCGTGCCGGCGACCTCGAGCAGGCCATGCCGCTCGAAACGCTCGAACAGCCCCACGCCGAACCGTTCGCGGGTGAGCTGCTCGTCGATGGGGTCCTCGGCCACGTGAATATGCACACCGAGCTGGAGCCGCTTGGCCAGTTCAACGCAGCCGGCGAGTGACTCTTCTTCCATCGTAAAACTGGCGTGTGCCCCGACCAGCGGGGCGAACCGACCGTTGCGCTCGCAGGCGTTGGCGTAACGCTCGTTCTCCTTGAGGCCCAGCCGCGATTCGTCGGGCCCGTTGCGGTCGGTGACTTCGTAGCACAGCAAGCCGCGACAGCCGACTTCGGCGAAGCCGCTTTCCAGTGAAGTGAGGCTGCCTTCGATGGCGGTGGGCGAAGCGTGATGATCCACGAGCGTCGTCGTACCGCAACGCAGCGCCGCCAGCGCGCCAATTTGTCCACTCACGGTGACGCTTTCCAGCGTGTGCGCCCGATCGAGTCGCCACCAGATGAGTTTTAGTATCTCGTGGAAATTCATCGGAGTACGCGGCGGCGCGGGCATCCCCGCGGCCAGCGCCGAGTAGAGATGCGTGTGCCCGTTTACGAGCCCCGGCATCAACACCGCCCCACCACACTCGACAACTTCATCCCCCGCTTGCGGTTTCGCCCCCGCCCCGACAGCCGCGATCACCCCATCCTCGACCCGCAGATTGCCGCTCTCGACCGAAGGCGGATCAAGCTGTACGAGCGTCGCGTTGAGGAAACAGGTAGCCATCAGAGCAGATCCAAGACTCCCGAGCGTTCGTTGAACTCCTCTATCTGTCGATCCCACTGGTCGACTTGCTCAAAAGTCTGTTGCCAGAATTCCGGCTGCCACAGTTCGCGCAGCTCGTCGGCGGTACGCCCCTGCTGCTCCACCCAGGTGAAGTACTTGAAGTTGTGCAACGCCTTGCGGTCGTGGTAGGAGAGTTCGCGATAGTGGTCGACGGCGATGCCGTCCAAGTAGCGAGCCTTCGAGTAGAGGGCGTCCTCCGGGGAAAATGCCCCCGAATCCGCGGTCAGTTCTTCCAGCCGGCTGGCGTACAGATCGGCTGAGTCGGTGAGGCAGGTGAACACCACGTCCGAGCCGTCCATGTCAAAGTGTTTTGCCGTCTTGATCGCAGCCACCAGGTTGCAGATGCCGGAGACGCCCAATTGCGGCAGTTGGCCAACAAACTCGCCGGGCAGCGAGCGGCTCAGGAACTCTTGCCCGGCCGGTTCGTTGAACAATCGCAAGAGCGACATGCACTGCTCGTCGTCGATCGCGGCCACGACGTCGGTGTTTCGCACGTTGTGTACCCAGGGCACATGCTTGTCGCCGATGCCTTCGATCCGATGTCCGCCAAAACCCAACTGATAGAGTGTCGGGCACTGCAAGGCCTCGGTCGCCACGACCCGCACGCCCGGATGCTGTACGCGAAGTCGGTCGCCCGCGGCGATCGTGCCCGCGCTACCGGTGGCCGAGACGTAACCAGCCAGCCGATGCCCTGCCGGCAGCCCATCAAAAATGTCTTCGATCATCGAGCCGGTCACGTGGTAGTGCCAGACCGGGTTACCGAACTCTTCGAACTGATTGAAGATGATGCACTCGGGCCGCGTGCGGCGGATCTCCCAGCACTTATCGTAGATTTCCTTCACGTTCGATTCGCATCCAGGCGTGGCGATCACTTCCGCGCCGATCTCTCTGAGCCACTCGAACCGCTCGCGGCTCATCTCCTCGGGCAGAATCGCGACCGGCGTGCAGCCCAGCAGGGCCGAATCAAACGCCCCGCCACGGCAGAAATTGCCCGTGCTCGGCCAGACCGCCTTGTGCTGGGTCGGATCGAAACTCCCGCTTACCAGCTTGGGAATCAAACAGCCGAACGCCGCGCCGACTTTGTGAGCCCCCGTCGGAAAGTATTTTCCCACCAGGCCGATGATTCGGGCGTCGACACCGGTGAGTTCCGAGGGGAATTCGACCCAGTTTCCCGAGCCGAAGAGCCCGCCCTTCTCGACCGGCTCGTTCTTCCATGTAATGCGGAACAGATTCGCCGGGTCGACGTCCCAGAGGCCGATCTGCTTGAGCCGATCTTTGATCGCCTGCGGCATCGTCTCGGGATTCTGCATCTGGGCAAAGGTGGGCAACAGAATCTTCCGCTCGCGAAAGCGGCCGATGGTTCGCTCCAATACTTGCTCGTTGACTTGCATGCTCTTATTCTCCAGTGTTTCGTTCTAGCCGAGCGATTGCCGCCAGGTCGGGTGCGACGCTCGTCGGCTCGCCGCCGGCGCGGATCGCGCTGCGGGTGTCTTTTAGGCCGCTGCCGGTGATCATGGTGAGGACGCGATCGTCGCCGGCGATCGTTTTCGAGTCGATCGCCGAAACCACGCCCGCCAAGGCCGCCGCCGCTGCCGGTTCGGCAAACAGGCCATAGCGGCCGCCGAGACGCACTGCTTCGATGATCTCGTCATCGGAAACCGTGACGATTACGCCCTCCGACTCGCTGACCGCGCGC
Organism: uncultured Granulosicoccus sp.; assembly: GCA_964195615.1. Lineage (GTDB taxonomy): Bacteria > Planctomycetota > Planctomycetia > Pirellulales > Lacipirellulaceae > Bythopirellula. The sequence goes on from CAXMSB010000055.1 coordinate 3,165, forward strand.
ACCGCCTTTCGCCAATTGCGAGGAGCTTGCACATCGATGCTATCGGCCATCGTCGTGCCATCGCCGACCGATGGGAGTTCGCCCGTGGCGAGCGCTTCCTTAATTGGTGCGACGCCCGCGGCCTGTACGCCCAGCAGCCGTGGCAGGCGGTCGATGACGCCCAGCTTCTGCATTTCGACCAGTCCTTTCCAAATGCCCGCAATCGTGCAACCGTCGCCGACGCTCACGGCCACCCAATCGGGCACCCCGCCGAAGTCATGCGATTGCTCGGCGATCTCCAAGCCGCCCGTTTTCTTCCCTTCGACCAACACGGGATTGATTGCACAGTTTCGATTGTACCAACCGAACTCCGCACAGGCTGCCGAGCACAAATGGTACGCCTCGTCGTAGGTTCCCTCGACTGAGTAGACTGTCGCACCGTAGACCAACAGTTGGGCCAGTTTTGGTTCGGGGGCCGTGTGCGGCACGAATATCTTGGCCGGTAGCCCTGCCAGGGCGGCGTGGCAGGCGAGACTGGTCGCCGCGTTGCCGGTCGAGGCACAGGCAATCGTCCTCGCGCCGACCTGCAGCGCGTGGGCTACGCCCACCGAGCTAGCTCGATCCTTGAACGAAGCCGACGGATTGCGGCCTTCGTCTTTTAATACCATCTGCGCCACGCCCAACTGCTCGGCCATCCGCGGGGCATCAACGGCCGGCGTCCAGCCGACCTGCCAGTGGTGCGGCACAGCGTCGGGCGCTAGGGGCAACAGCTCTTCGTATCGCCAATGGTTCCGGGGCCGCTCGCCTAGGGGGCGACTATTCCAGGCCGCCCGGACCGCGTCCAAGTCGTAGTGGATGTCGAGAACGGCCTCCCCGTCCGCGCATTGTGCGCAGGTCATCCAACTTTGCGATCGCGCATCGTCGCCCGACACCTTTTGCAAGGTTCCGCACACGACGCACTCCAGCTCGGTGACCAGCGACACGTTCACTACGCTCAAACTCCTAGGTATCTCCCGCACAATTACCTCGAATCTATCCCAAGCCACTCACGCAAGCTAGAGGATAAGGTTTCCCGGTGTTAGAATTGCGGGGAGTCCTTAGAAGTTGAGTAGTACGTGGCATCCTGTCATTCCGAGGTCTGCCGAGGAATCTCGTTTGCAGCTCGGAGAATGTTGACGAACTCTCATCACACGAATCGAGTACCGAGGCGAGGTAGATTCCTCGGGGGACCTCGGAATGACCCGGGGCATGGCAAAGGCGAACAATGGTTGATCTCTTCTGCACACCGTTTGTCGAACTCGTCGATCGCATGCGATTGGAGTGTCGGCAGCAACAGAGCATGTTCGATCTGCCGGTGCGCAAGTGGTACGTGCCGCCCACGGGCGACGACGCGCTCGATCTGTCAGTAAAATTCCATGACCGTGTGGCTGGCAACCCGGTCGGTCCCGCTTCTGGTCCGCAGACGCAGATGGCGCAGAATCTGGTGCTGTCGTGGCTTGCCGGCGGGCGGATCATGGAGCTCAAAACGGTTCAGGAGAACGATCGGCTCACGATCGGTCGGCCCTGCATCGACGCCACCAACGTTGGCTACAACATCGAGTGGTCGCAGGAGCTGCGCGTCGCGGAGTCGCTCGATCAATACGTCCAGGGCGCGATGCTGATCCACATGCTCCGACACGCGCCCGAAGTGTTCGGCGCCCCACTAGGCGAGGCCGACTTCAGCGGCCGGGCAGGCGAGACGGTCTACGACATGTCGATCGGCTACGATCTGGCTGGGATCCAGTCGGAAAAGGTGTGCCAATTTGTCCGCGGGATGATCGACGCCACCGAGAGCGTCGATCGGCTGCGGGATCAGATCCCGTCGCGGCTCGCCAAGCTGAAGGATCTCGATTATCCCACGGCGCTGAGCCGGAGCATCACGCTGTCGACTTTCCACGGCTGCCCGGCGGACGAGATCGAGCGGATCTGCGAGTTTCTGATCACGGATATGGGCGTCGACGTCATCGTAAAGATGAACCCGCCCATGCTCGGCAAGCAGCGCCTGGAGCATCTGCTGCACGACGTGATGGGCTACACCGAGATCACGGTCAGCCCGCACGCCTACAGCAGCGGGCTGATGTTCGACGAATCGATCGCCATGAGCCGTCGGCTGACCGAGCTGGCCGCCTCGCGGGGGCTGGGGTTCGGGGCGAAGTTC
>CAXMSB010000056.1:0-3676 GCA_964195615.1 uncultured Granulosicoccus sp.
GCCATCGAAGCCGCCGCAAAAATGCCCTCAATTCGACGCGATAGCGGTTGAGAAGATACCTAAAATGGTACCTAAACTCGGCGCGGCCCTGTGAATGCCGAAGTAGGGAAGACAACAACCGACGGGCTACACGGCTAACGGTAACCCATCGGTTGCTTTTAGCGGGATTCTGAATCCGGTTCCGTGGCCGAGCTCTCGCGGCCGAAGTCTTCATCTACTTCCACAAACCAACAGACCAAAAAACTGGGAACCGTGGCAATCATCACCCAGATGAAAAAATGCTGGTAACCGATCAGTTCCTGCAGCCAGCCGCTCGCCATGCCCGGCAGCATCATTCCCAACGCCATGAACCCGGTGCAAATGGCGTAGTGGGCCGTCTCGTGTTCGCCCCGCGATACGTACAGCATGAACAGCATGTACGCGGTGAACCCAAAACCGTAGCCGAACTGCTCGACCGCCACGGCCAAGTTGACCACAAGATAGCTTTCCGGCTGAACCTGCGACAGGAATACGTAAACCGCGTTAGGCAGATTAATCGCCAGCACCATCCACAGCAGCCAAGACTTCAGCCCCTGCTTCGCGGCAACCAGCCCGCCGAGGATGCCACCCACCGTGAGCGTAACGATGCCGACCGTCCCATAAACGAAACCGACTTCACCGGTGGAGAGCCCAAGCCCACCGACGCCCTGTTCATCAAGCAAGAACGGCGAAGCCATTTTTACCAGTTGCGCTTCCGCGAAACGATAGAACAGCAGAAACATCAGGACGACGACGATCTGCTTTTTTTGGAAGAAGGATACGAACGTATTGCCGATGTCTGCCCAGACGTTCGACAAGTCGGCATCAGCACGAGGGCGATCTTCGGCCGGCCGGGGCAGCATCACCCAGTGATAGGCGCCCAGGAAGACAAACAGCCCCGCCAGCCCATAGAAAACCAGGGCCCAGGCAGCGCTGATGCCCATCGTGTTCTCGAACGCTCCAGCAAGCATCACCAGCAGCCCCTGCCCGGTGATCATTGCCAGGCGGTAACACGTGCTGCGGATGCCGACGAACCAGGCTTGCTCGTGCGACGAGAGGGGCAGCATGTAAAAACCGTCGGCCGCGATGTCGTGCGTGGCCGAGCTGAAGGCCATCAGCCAGAGAAACGCCAGCGAGTATTGGAAGAAGCCGCTCGTGGGAATCGTGAGCCCAACGCCCGCCAACCCGGCGCCGATCAGAAGTTGCATCGACACGATCCACCAACGCTTGGTGCGCAGCACGTCGACCAACGGACTCCAAAACGGCTTGATCACCCAAGGCAGATAGAGCCAACTGGTGTAGAGAGCAATCTCGGTGTTCGAGACACCCAGCTTCTTGTACATGATGACCGACACGGTCATCACCACCACGTAGGGAAGCCCCTCTGCGAAGTAGAGGCTGGGGATCCACGACCAGGCGTTACGGGAAGGTTTGTCGGGGGAAGTAGACGCCATAATGTTGCTACTATCTCCGACCGCCGAGCAGTTTTGCTGGGCCCGCCTGACCAAGCCGGTTGACCGCGGTAACGGCCACTTGCGACGGAGCACCGGTGCCGGCCTGCCGATCTAAATCGTATTCATCCAGATGTCCCGGCAAGATTCTGGTTTGCCAACCATCGGTCGAGTGCGTCTGAATCACCCACAACCAAGGCGACGACTTGTCGGGCATACGGAAGTGCAGCTTCGCTCGACGTCGCCTGACCGCCGGCATCGCTGGAGGCTCCCCGCCAAGCCACGGCGACGCGGGCACCAACGCGGGCTGCTGGTAAGGCCCCGCCGCTAGTGCTGCGGCCATGCCGCGCCGGTCTTCCATCAGAGCCTTCATGCTGAAGTGAACATTGCCAGTGGCCCCCGTCTGTCCGCGGGTGACATCGACCTGTCGGATGATCTCGTCGACCGGCCAGTCGCCCGAGCCCGGGTTCGCTACGCGAGACGTAAAATTGCCCGGCCAGAGATGGCGTCCCAGCTTGTTCTGTTGATGCCACCACCGCAGCAGAAGCGGGTAGCTCTGCCCGCTGCTGTCGATCTTCCAATAAAGCTGCGGCGTAAGATAATCGACCGAACCTTCACGAAACCACTTTCGCGCGTCGGCGTAAAGGCTGGCGTAGGCGTCGAAGCCCTTGATCTCCTTGGGATGCCCTGGCCGCCAAATGCCGAAGGGGCTGACGCCGAATTTCACCCACGGTTTTTCCTTCTTGATCTCACGATAGACCCGTTCGATAAGTTGGTCGACGTTCTGCCTACGCCAATCGTCTCGCGAAAGGGTCTCTCCCGCCGCTTGGGCTTTCTTCCAGCTCGGTTCGTCTGGAAAATCGACTTTGTTTCCCTCGTCGTCTTTGATCGGATATGGGTAAAAATAGTCGTCGAAATGCGCTCCATCCACGTCGTAGCGACGCACCACGTCCATAATCACCGCCAGTGAATGGTCCGAGGCCTCGGGCTCGCCAGGGTCGAGCCACAGATGTTTGCCATACTCTCGCACAACGTGCGGCATGGTCTTGCTGATGTGGTCGGAAGACAACTCGCTTTTGCCCGACGGATGCGATGCCCGATAGGGATTGAACCAGACATGCAGTTCCAATCCTCGCTCGTGGGCTAGCTCAACCGACAACCCCAACGGATCGTAAAACGGCTCGGGAGGTCTTCCCATCGCGCCGGTGAGATACTCGGACCAGGGTTCCAACTCCGACGCATAGAGTGCATCGCAGTGAGGCCGTACCTGGAAGATGATCGCGTTGAGATTCAATCGGGCGGCCCGATCCATCAGCGCGATCAATTCCTCCTGCTGCTGCCGACTGGTGAGGTCGCGTTTCGAGGGCCAATCGATGTTGGCCACCGTCGCCACCCAGGCGGCCCGGAACTCACGCGCCGGCGCGGGAACCTCGACCTCGGCGGCTCTGCATGGGCCCCCGACCGAAAGCAGCAAGGTGCTCAGAACCACAAAAGCCCGGCTTCTGCAAGGAAGGTTGTGTGTGTTACGGGCATGGAAACAAGGTGAGTTCATGTTGCTAACAAGAAGCCGGGCTTTTGAAGTGGACCAGTGCTCTGGACTGATTGTAGGTGAATTCAGCGACTCGACAAGCTACGGCCGCAGGGCCGCCTTCTCATGGTTGCGCACACGCATCACGCTTTTGCGAACCACTCTTGCCATTTGCGTTGTCGATTGTGCAGGTAGGACTTAGAATGGGAGTACCTACCGACTTTCACCTCTCAACGCAGGTTCCCCTCCGATGCCTCGATTTCTTCTCGCCATTGTGTCCGTCACGATCGTATCGACGGTTTCGACCATCGCGCTCGCAGAGTTCAGCGATTATCGTTCCATATTCGTCGATCGTTTTGATTACCCTTACACGGGAAACATCACGACGATGACCAACGAGATCAACGCGATGATGCAAGATGCGGCCGATGAAGGATTCTCCGAGGTGATCTGGCAGGTTCGTGGGCGGGGCGACGCGCTTTACAACAGTAACATTGAACCCGACGTCAACGGCTTGACCCCGGGCTTCGATCCGCTGCAGACGGCGCTCGACGCGGCCCACAGCCGGGGCCTCAAGCTCCATGCTTGGCTCAACTCTACGACGATGTGGAACACTAATGCTATCAATCCACCAGCCGGCCACATGTATCACAACACCAGCCCCAGTTTTCGCCTGACA
>CAXMSB010000057.1:0-8496 GCA_964195615.1 uncultured Granulosicoccus sp.
CGTGCATAGCCCCCAATGCCTCCGAAATGAGACATTATCGGCCAACCCGATTTCAAATCGATGCAGGTCATGATTTCTCGTAACATGCTGAAACGTAACAGTTTAAATTCAATCAACGTGAAAACGTTGGGACACTAGTGAAGTAGTACAGTAACGAAGAATTCAGCTCCAGTCGGATTCGGCAGCGGAATCGCCAGTCGAGGTTCCGAACAGACGAGAACGGACGTGTTTTCCAGCATTATTGCCGGCAATACGAATGATGACGTGGCAGTTGTCAACGGCCAATCGAACTCTTTCCAATCGTTGGGAGACAACCTAATTGGCTCGGGCAATTCCTTCGATTCAGGTGCCCAAAACGCGACAGATAATTTTGGCCAGTTGGGAGACCAAACTGGTATCTTTGACCCTCTGCTCGCCCCGCTCGCCAACAACGGCGGGCCCACGCTCACCCACGCTCTCTTGCCCGGCAGCCCCGCAATTGACATGGGCGACCCAGCCGCGATGGCGGGCGTCGGCGACGTGCCGCTGACCGATCAGCGCGGCGGGCTGTACTCGCGGGTGTATGGCGGGCGGATTGATATTGGGGCAGTGGAGTCGCAGCCGCAACATGCGGATTTTGATGGGGATGGTGCCGTGACCGGGCATGACTTTCTTGCCCTGCAGCGGGGTTATGGTACGCCGGCACCTTTGGCAGCAAAAAGCGACAGCGATGCGGATGACGATACCGACGTGGACGGCGAGGACTTGGCGGCTTGGGAGGATGCGTATGGGGCGAGTGCGCCTGCGCCGCTGGTTGCCGTGGTCGGGGACGACACGGCTCGCTTCGAGCCGCGAGCCGTGCGGTCCCCCGCCACGGAGGCGCTTTCGCATACGCAGCTTGTCGATTTAGCGCTGGCAGTGCATCTGAACGCGGCGGTTACTGCCGAAGAAAATCCCTCCCCTAGCCCCTCCCTTCAAGGGAGGGGGACTGAGGCTACGCCTCGATTTAGTGACGAGGCTTTCGCGGTGCTCGACGACTCATTGCGGCGAGACGAGGATACGCCCGTGGTTCTGACCGGCGAGCATCTTCTTGACCTCGCCGAGAACGTCGCCGAGCGCGACCTCGCGCACGAGCGGCTGCAGCCGCTCGATGACGTTCCACTCGGCGGCGAGCTTTTTCCAGATCTCTAGCCGCGGCTCGCGGGGGCACTTGGCCGAGTCGATGCCCGCGAGCGTTATGCCGCGCAAGATGAACGGGAAGACCGTGGTCGGCAGTTCGTGGCTGGCTACCAAGCCGCAAGCGGTTACGCAGCCGCGGTAGTCGGTGGAGCGAAGCAGCGTGGCGAGCGGGTTGCCGCCGACGGTGTCAATCGCCGCCGCCCAGCGAACCGGCAGCAGCGGTTTCTTGCTGTGGTCGTCGACTTCTTCGCGGGGGATGACACTGCGTGCGCCGAGTTGCCGGAGCGGTCCCGTCTGGTTGGGTTTGCCGGTGACGGCGGTGACCGAATAGCCGAGGTGCGCAAGCAGCGCGACGGCCACCGAGCCGACGCCGCCCGTGGCGCCGGTCACTACCACCTCGCCCGCGTCGGGCTGGATGCCGCGGTGTTGAATCGCGCTGACGCACTGCGCGGCTGTGAAACCGGCCGTGCCGTAGGTCATCGCGTCGCGCAGCGAAAGGCCCGTCGGCAGCGCGACGACCCACTCGGCCGGCACGCGCACAAAAGCGGAGTAGCCGCCCCAGCTTCCGGAACCCAGGCCGTAGCCGGTTACCAGCACCGGGTCGCCGGCAGAGAACTCCGGCGCGCTGCTTTCGGCGACGTGTCCCGCGCAGTCGATCCCCGGCACATGGGGCAGCCGCTGAACGACGCCCGGGTGGGCCTGCGTGGCGAGTGCGTCCTTGTAGTTGAGCGACGAGTGGTCGACTTCGATCAGCACGTCGCCCGGGGGCAGATCGTTCTTGGAGAGCGTCTCAATGCCGCAGGCGACTTTGTCGTCGGCATCTTTGCGGACAACCACTGCCGGAAAAGCTTCGTGCAATACCATGGGAGTTAACCTTGCGTTTCAATCGGAAGTTGGTCGATCTTGGCGGCCAAAATAAAATCGTTTTCGCTGAGACCGCCGATCGCGTGCGTCCACAGCTCGACCGACACGTTGCGATAGCCTTCGATGTGCAAGTCGGGATGGTGGCCGTCTGCTTCAGCGACTTCGGCGCAGCGGTTGAAAAAGTCGAGGCCGGCCAGAAAGTTCTTGACCGTCCACTGCTTGCGAATTCGCTGGCCGTCGTGCGTGAGTTGCCAACCCGAGAGCAACTGGAGCTGCTGCTCAGCCAGTTCGAGCGAACAGGGCTCAACACCCCCCTCACAGGGTAGACATTTTTTCTTGACTAGCTCGTCGGGGGATTGAGTTTTCATGACGCACCTTGGGGCGAATGGTCTAAAACTTCCGTGACGAAAACGGATTCAGAAGCCCGGCTTCTTGGGGAACATCCGATTATTCCACGCGGCGCGAGCCGGCGTCAATGAACGGTTGCCCTGGCGAGACGCTTGTTCTAGGCTGGCGGGTCCGATGAGCCAACCCTCCCCCCAACCCGATTCTGCTGACCACGACCCTGCCGCGCGGGTGCTGGCGTTGGAAGAGAGAGTCATGTTTCAGCAGCGCGGGCTCGACGAGCTGAACGAGGTTGTCCTGCGTCAGCAGGGAGAGTTGGACCAACTGCGTCGCGAAGTCGAGTCGCTGCGCGGCCTCGCCGAGCGGGCGATCGAGCAAGCCGGGGGCGAAGACTTGCCCCACGAGAAGCCGCCGCATTATTGATTTCCTGGAGATAGATTCGCGGGCTGACTTTTTCACCGAGATTGTGAGCGTGTAGCATTCGAGTGGAAATTCGCTGATCTATTTCCACTAATCTCAGTGACACAAGTGTGTCACAGGGCGTCCCCCTCCGTTGTGTCGCTAAGTACCGACCAGACAGGGGGTTCTGAATAGCCACTCTCTTCGTGCGGGTTCTCCCCCTCCGGTCAACTGGGTCAAACTCCCCTGCTGTTACTTTGATCCATCCGTGGAGTCGCCGATATAACGGCACCTCGTCAACAGCACAGCGACACGACTCGCAGTGCAAAACTCCCAAGCAAGATCCGTCATCCTGAAAGTAGGCAGGAAGACGACCCGCAAAGCGAATCCCTCTTCCAATGGCAACTCCCGCTCTTCTGTCCACGGGAGCAACGGCCGTCGCGCCAAGGGCAGTTCAAAGCGGTTGGTTCGCGTGATGCTTTTGATGTCAAGCGAACTCGATTGCCAGTCGCTCTCGATGCTACTCTCGAAGCGGCGACGAGTCCGTTTGGTGGGATCCTCGTCGGATCTCGACGTTGGGCTCACCCGTTGCCGACGGTTGCGCCCGACATTGTTGATCCTCGATCCGAACGTCGGCAACCAATCCATCGAGCTGGCGGTTGCCGCGATGCGCTCCGGCGTCGTGGAGCACCTGATGATTTTGGACGATCGGGTCCGCGAAGGGCTCGTGGCCCAATTGCTTGCCATTCCCTCGGTGAGTTACATAACGCGCCGCGCCGGCATCGAGTCGCTGCACGCCGCGGTGTTGAAGGCCGCCTCGTATTCTGTGCGAGTATTCGATCCGGCGATCGATCACCGAGTGTTGCGTACGCCGCGCGGATTGCTGCTGGAGCAACACGAGGGGAAACCTTCCGTCGCGGCGCTGACGAATCGGGAGAGAGAGGTGATGGGGCTCCTGGCTCAGGGGAACTCTGTCCGCGATTGCGCCCGGGTGATGCACTTGGCCAGGAGCACGATTGACAACCACAAATCGCGGTTGATGAACAAGCTGCGGATCCACAAGGCAGCCGAGTTGACCCAGCTCGCCATTCGCGAGGGGTTGATCACCCTCTGAGCCATCCATTCTGCTTGCAAGGCGTGCCTCCGTGCCATGAAGGCTCCGCTCGGAGAGTTTCTTCTGCGAAATTACCGCTAGGCAACCGACAGCGCAAAAAGATAGGCTGTACCCAAGTGGCGGCGTCTTGAGCCACCGTTTGCAGCGCAGCGAAGTCGGGGGCTTGGGACGTGGAATCTGAAAGACAATCGCTCGATGAACACATCGATTCTCACCGGCCCGCAGCGATTCGCCAGCGGCTTGCCGACGAGTACCAGGGGAACTACCTCCGCGATTTCATCTACGGGGCGATCGATGGCACGGTGACCACGTTCGCGGTCGTGTCGGCGGTGGCCGGCGCGGGGCTCGACTCGGCGGTGGTCATCATTCTCGGCATGGCCAACTTGCTGGGAGATGGATTCAGCATGGCGGCGAGCAACTACCTCGGCATTCGCGCCGAGCAACAGTTGCATCAAAGAATCCGGCGGAGCGAGGAACTACACATCGACCGCTATCCCGAGGGCGAACGAGAAGAAATTCGCCAGATCTTTCTCAACAAGGGGTTTGAAGGGGAAGACCTGGAACGGGCCGTCGACATCATCACCGCCGACGTGAACCAATGGGTCGACACGATGCTCACCGAGGAGCACGGTCTGGCGCTGGAGGGGCCGAATCCGATTCGTGCGGCGTTGACCACGTTCTTCGCGTTTGTGCTGGTCGGTTTCTTGCCGCTGTTGGCGTTTGTGTTCCAGTTTCTCTTTCCCGGGAACCTGGAGAACCCCTATCTGTGGAGCACTCTCATTACGAGCGCTGCATTCTTCGGGGTAGGTGCGGGCAAGTCGTGGTTCATCCGGCAACCCTGGTATCGGGAAGGCATCGAGACGCTATTGGTCGGCGGCGCCGCGGCCGGCCTTGCGTATCTCGTCGGCATGTTGCTCGGGCATGTGATCGGCGTGTAACGCACCTTGAGCTAGCTGGCGGTTACTTCAGCCGCCACGCCACGGACTACGGCAAGATGCTCAGCCAGAAACTCTGCCAGGTCGTCGTGGTGGAGGTCCTCCGGCGTGATGAAACGCAGCTTTACCTGGTCGCGATCGTCGCCGCTGGTGATGGCCCGCTGGGCGGCCAGGTTTGCGATGCGGCCGGTGGCGAACGCGCCCGAGGGGCCGTTCAGCACCAGATCGACCCCGGCCATCCGCTTGGTGTGGACCACGGCCCACGGCTCGCGCTGGGTGGGGACCATCAGGTTTACCACTTGTTGGTTGTTCCAGAGGAATTGGGGTTTGCCGGGGGGCCCGGTCGCTGAAGCGACCTCGCCATTTGACGCGTCTTCGCCGGTTGTGTCGGACAGCAGTTCCAGCAGTTCTTCGAGGACTTCGGCCGGCCAGGCGGGGCGTTTGCCGGGGGGGAAGCCCTTGCGGGCCAGGTGCCACTTGCGGCCGAGCACCTTCCACGGCATCACGTCCTCGGGGTTTTTTTCGACGCGATCGGTGAATTTTCCAAATCCGGCGACCGCCTTCTCGAGAAACGCCCAAAAATCGGGCGTGTCGATTTCCTGCCAATCGTAGGCGCGAATTTCGACTTCCTGGAACGGGCCACGCAGGTTCTTGCACTTCACCCGCGGGCCGCGGCCGTAGGCTTCGATCTCGGGGATGTCGTTGAGCGGTTTTAGTCCAAGTGCAACGACCAGTTCGTCGCGCTGGAAGGTTTTCTTCGCGGTGCGGAACTTCATCTTCAGTTGCCACGGTTCGCCAGTGATCGCGTGGAAGAACCAGCCATCGCTTTTTTTCGCCGCGGCAACTTCGACGATGGTGCGCGTGTTCCAGTTGGTTTCGCTGAAATCGCCCAGCTCTTGCAGCTTCCGCTCGACGCGATCGAGAATCTTGCCATCCCAACGGCATGGCTCGCCGCTACGGCTGACGCGGTCGTGCGTATGCCAGCGGCGACCGTCGATTTCCCAGGGCATCTTGATGTTTTCGCCGAGGGCGTTGATGTCCAGATCTCCGTCGCGCTTTTTCTCGGCCGCGGCAAAGTCGAACCGCTTCCGCTGGACAAGCGGCCCCGCCGCAAGCACCGGGGCCAAAGCCGCCGCGGTGTGTGACCCTTTTTTCCCGCCAACGATTTCCTCTGGAGTACCCATCGCGACGATCTCACCGCCGCCGGCGCCGGCTTCGGGACCGAGGTCGATGATCCAATCGGCTTGCTTGATCACATCAAGGTTGTGCTCGATCACCACGACTGTGTTGCCCAGGTCGACCAGGCGATGCAACACGTCGAGCAGCTTGGCGATGTCGTCGAAGTGCAGGCCGGTGGTCGGTTCGTCGAGCAGATAGAGCGTCTTGCCCGTGTCGGGGCGTGAGAGTTCGCTGGCCAGTTTCACGCGTTGTGCTTCGCCGCCCGAGAGAGTGGCCGCGCTTTGGCCGAGCGCCACGTAGTCGAGTCCCACGTCGCACAGTGTGGCGAGAATGCGGCGGAGTTTGGGAAGGTTCTGGAACAGTTCCAGCGCCTCGCCGCACGACATCTCGAGGACCTCGGCGATCGACCGGCCGCGGTATCTTATTTCGAGCGTCTCGGGATTGAAGCGATGGCCGTGGCAGGTGTCGCAATCGACCCAGACGTCGGGTAGGAAGTGCATTTCGATACAAAGTTGGCCGGCTCCGTCGCAGGCGTCGCAGCGACCGCCGGGGACGTTGAAACTGAACCGCCGCGCGGAATAGCCACGCAGTTTCGCCTCGGGCAATTGGGCAAACAGTTGCCGCACCAGCTCGAACAGGCCCGTGTAGGTTGCCGGATTCGACGACGGCGAGTTGCCCAAGGGGCGTTGGTCGACGCGGATCACTTTGTCGATGTGCTCGACGCCGACCAGCCGGTCGTGGGCGCCGGGACTGGTGCTCGCCCGGTGCAGTGTGCGGGCCAATTGGTTGTAAAGCACATCCTCGATGAGCGAACTCTTGCCGCTGCCGCTGACGCCGGTCACCGCGACGAGAGTCCCCAGCGGAATCTGCACGTCGACGTTCTTGAGATTGTTGTGGCGAGCGCCGCGGACGGAGAGATTTGGGATTGCGGATTTCTTAGCCGACGTCTTTTTCTTCTTCTTTCCGCCTTCTATCCGCCGATTCTTCGGCACGCCGATCGCCTTCTTGTGCGACAAGTAGGGCCCCGTGACGCTCTTTCGCTTGCGGGCTACTTCGTTGGGGGTGCCGCGGGCGACGATCTCGCCGCCCAGTCGGCCGGCGGCTGGGCCGAAGTCGAGCAGATGATTCGCCCCGGCGATCACGTCGCGATCGTGCTCGACGACCAACAGTGTGTTGCCCAAATCGCGCAGCTTGTGCAGCGCGGCGACCAGTCGCTTGTTGTCCCGTGGGTGCAGACCGATGGTCGGCTCGTCGAGCACGTAGAGCACCCCGCACAGGCCGCTGCCGACCTGGCTCGCCAGCCGGATGCGCTGCGATTCGCCGCCGGAAAGCGTGGGTGCCGCGCGGCCGACCGTGAGATACTCCAGGCCAACGTCGACCAGGAACGTAAGCCGATCGGTGATTTCGCGGACCAGTTCGCCGGCCACCTTTTTCTGCGCCGCAGCAAGCTTCCAATCTTTCACCTCGGCCAGCAACTGACCGAGCGGCAGCCGGCAGTACTGGCTAATGGTGCGTTCGGCGAACTGCATGGCCGAGGCATCGTCGCGCAACCGGCTGCCGCCGCATTGGCTGCATTCGATCTCGCCGACGAACTGCTCCAACCGCGACCGCAACCGGGGCGACAAGCGGGAAGCTTCTTCTAATGCGGGATAAAGTCCCTTGTATTGGAAACGGAAGGGGGAGGGCGGAAGGGGGAGGGCGGACTTCTTCTTTGCCGCCTTCCGCCTTCCCCCTTCCGCCTTCACTTCGATCCACTCCTCGCCCGTGCCGTAGAGGACCACCCGCCGTTGGCGCGGCGAGAGCTGGTCGAACGGTACGTCGGTCGGCAGGTGGGTGTGCTTAGACAACGCTTCGAGCATCGCGGCGAACAGCGGTTGATCGATCCCCGGCCAGGCGAGGATCGCCCCCTCGGCTAGCGTGAGTTGCGTGCTGCGCAGCAAGGCGGCCGGGTCGGCGCCGATTTCGACGCCCAGTCCTTCGCAGGCTTCGCACCAACCAAGCGGGCTATTGAACGAAAAGTGGTGTGGCGAGAGCGGCTCGAAGCTGCGATTGCAATCGCTGCAAACCAGGTGCTGGCTGTGAACCTTGTTCTTCCAGCGCCGTTCGGGGACGTCGGCTTCGACAATGGCCGTGTGCATCACGCCGCGGCCTAGCGCCAAGGCGTTCTCGACGCTATCGGCCAATCGAGCGCGGGCATTCTTGCGAACCGTCACGCGGTCGACGATCACCTCGACGTCATGTTTTCGGCGTCGATCGACGGTGGGCATCGCGGCCAGTTCGTGCGTCAGGCCGTCGACCCGCGCCCGCACGTAGCCGCCCGTGCTGAGCGTTTTCCACAAGTCTTCGTAAGTCTGCCCCGCAGCCAACTCGACCGGGGCCATGAGATAGAGCTTGGTCCCTGCCGGCTCGGCCAGCACGGAGTCGATTACTTCGTCGGCACTCTGGGTGCCAACGGGTTGGTCGCACTCGGGACAATGCATTTGCCCCAGTCGTGAGAGCAGG
>CAXMSB010000058.1:0-14900 GCA_964195615.1 uncultured Granulosicoccus sp.
TGGCGACCATGCCGATGATGCCCACGCGGGTGGATTCCTGCGCACCTACGTCTTCTCGCTCGACCATAAGATCATCGGCTTGCAGTTTTTGTTCAGCACGCTGATTTGGTTCTTTGTCGGCGGCATGCTTGCCCTCGGCATCCGCTGGCAGTTGGCGTATCCCTGGGCCCCGATGCCGATCCTGGGCAATTTGCTGGCCGGACCGGAAGGGGGACAAATTGCGCCCGAGAACTACACGATGCTCGTCACGATGCACGCGACGATTATGATCTTTTTTGTGATCATCCCGGTGCTGGCCGGGGCGTTTGGCAATTTTCTGATCCCGCTGATGATCGGCGCCGAGGACATGGCGGTGCCGATGTTGAACATGCTCAGCTATTGGTTTATGTGGCCTGCCTTCCTGGCGATGGGAATGAGCTTCTTCGTGGAAGGAGGTGCTGCCCAGGGCGGCTGGACCTCGTATCCACCTTTGTCGGTGCTCACCGAAGCGGCGCCCGGGAGCCATAACGGGCAGACGCTCTGGCTAATCGGGCTGACGCTGGTCGGCATTTCGTCGATGATGGGTTCGGTCAACTACATGACCACGATCATCCAGATGCGCGCTCCCGGCATGACAATGTTTCGTCTGCCGATGACAATCTGGAGCATGTTCATCACCGCCATCCTGCAAGCGTTCGCGTTGCCGGTGCTCACCGCCGCTGGTTTCATGCAATTGTTAGACCGCGTCGCCGGCACGGGTTTCTTCCTGGCCGAAGGGGCCATGGCGAACAACTCGGCGATGGCATCCGGCGGCGGGCAACCGTTGCTGTGGCAACATTTGTTTTGGTTTTACAGCCACCCGGCCGTGTACATCATGATTCTGCCCGCGATGGGCATGGTCTCCGACATCCTCAGCACCTTCGCCCGTAAGCCGCTGTTTGGTTACAAGCCGATGGTCTATTCCATCGGCGGCATCGCCGGCCTGGGCTTTATCGTGTGGGGCCACCACATGTTTGTCTCGGGGATGAACCCGATGCTGGGCATGACGTTCATGGTTTCGACGATGTTCATCGCTCTGCCGAGCGCGATCAAGACGTTCAATTGGTTGGGGACGCTGTGGGGCGGGAAGATCCAGTACACCACGCCGATGCTGTTCGCGATTTCGTTTGTCTCGATGTTTATCATCGGCGGCCTGAGCGGCATCTTCATGGCCGCCACGCCGGTCGATATTTTCATTCACGACACCTATTACATCGTGGCCCATTTCCACTACGTGTTGTTCGCCGGCACAGCGATGGCCGTCTTCGGGGCGATTTATTTTTGGTTCCCCAAGATGTTCGGCCGGATGATGAACGACTCGTGGGGCAAGGTGCATTTCACGCTGACGTTCATTCTGCTGAACTGTGTGTTTTTCCCGATGCACATTTTGGGATGGACCGGTTTTCCCCGCCGGCTAGCCGATCCCTACGAATACGAAACGTTTCGCAACTTGATACCGATTAACGAGTTCATCAGCGTCTGTGCCTTCACCTTGGTGGGCGTGCAGATCATCTTCGTGATCAACTTTTTCGGCAGCATGTTCTTCGGGCCCCGTGCCGGGCGAAACCCTTGGCTCTCCAACGGCCTCGAATGGCAGACGCCCAGCCCACCGGGGCACGGTAACTTTGATTTCCAACCCGTCATCTACCGCGGCCCGTACGAATATGGCTCGCCGGAGGTGGAAGAAGACTATTACCCGCAAACCCAACCGCCGCCGCAAGCGGCGGAATGACGAATGGCAGAAGCGTGTCATTCCGAGGTCCGCCGAGGAATCTACGTTCCACCCGTGTGCAGGTGGCCAACCAGATCCCTCGGCGGACCGCGGGATGACCGATATTCGAGCTTCGTCATTCGTCAACACCTAGAAATCATTATGACTGCTAACGCCACAACCCGATCCCCCTGGCCCCACCGCTGGGCTTGGCTGTTGGCATGCGCGACGTTTCCGCTGATCTGGGTCGGTGGATTCGTGACGACGACCGACGCGGGGATGGCGTTTCGCGATTGGCTTACCTCCGACGGGCACTTCATGCTCGTCTATCCCTGGCTCAGCGCGGTCGGCGATAAGTTTGTGGAGCATGGTCATCGACTGCTTGGCGCTACGGCTGGATTCCTGTCGATCGCTCTCGTGCTCGTCGTGTGGCGAACCGAGCCCCGAGGTTGGGTTCGCAAGTTCAGCCTGGTGATTCTGGCCGGCGTCGTCTTGCAGGGAATTTTGGGCGGCATGCGAGTGGTGCTCGACGAGCGCACCTTGGCGCTCGTGCATGGCTGCACCGGACCGCTGTTTTTTGCTCTCTGCGTGGCGATGGTCGTGTTCACTTCGCGGTGGTGGGAAGATGTCGAGCCGGAGACTTCAACCGCTCGTTCGCGAGGCATGTTGCGGCTGGCGCTATTATGCACGGGGCTCGCGTTTGCTCAATTGGTGGTGGGCGCCGTGGTTCGGCATAGCCCGTATTTGATCGGCGCGTCTGCGTCGGCCTTGTTCCAGTCGGCCGTGTATCTGCACATGCTATTGGCCCTGGTGATTGTCGGCCACGTTTTGTTGCTCGCGTGGCGCTGCTGCCGGCGCGGCTTGCAAGTGGCGGGCGGCTTGTGTTTGGCCGGTTTGATTGGTTTGCAGTTGGTGTTGGGCGCGGGCACCTGGGTCGTGAAATACGGCGTGCCCCGTTGGGCAGCTTCTGTGTTAGGCGAAATAAAACTTGTCAATCGAGAAGCCGACTTCCTGCAGAACGCAATCGTCACCAGCCACGTTGCCGTCGGCTCGTTGATTTTGGTGACCGCCCTGGCAGTTGGCCTGCGGCTGGCCCGGCAGTTTGGAGTGGGCGCGCCCCGACTGAACATGAAACCAACTCGGTTGGCGGGGGTGGCCCTATGAGTACGACTTCCGTTCTGAGTGCCGAGCGCCGCTATTCAGCCGTGCTGATCCGGATGGCCGACTACTTGCAGTTGACCAAACCCCGGATCGTGGTGCTGGAGCTGATCGTCGCCGCCGTCGCGGCCTGCTTGGCCGTGCCGCACGCTCTGGATGCGGTCGTGGTGATGCACGCTTTGTGGGGCACCGCACTGGTGGCCGCTAGCGCCAGCATCGCCAACCAATGGTGGGAACGCGACATCGATGCCCTCATGCCCCGCACAGCCGACAGGCCGCTGCCAGCCGGTCGTGTGTCGAGCGCCGAAGCCGTTGTGCTCTCGGCGGTCACGCTCGGCGTGGGAGTCGCTTGGCTCGTCTGGCAAGTGAATCTGCTGACTGCAGCGTTGGGTGTGGCCAGTTGGGTGCTTTACGTCGTCGTCTACACACCACTGAAAACTCGCACTCCGCTCAACACGACCGTGGGCGCCGTGGCCGGGGCGATACCCGTGCTAATGGGCTGGACTGCCACGGGAGCACCGATCAGCCTGTTGGCAATGGCCCTGGCAGGAGTGATTTTCCTCTGGCAGTTTCCGCATTTCATGGCGATCGCCTGGCTGTATCGTCGCGAGTACGCCGCTGCGGGGCACCAGATGCTCTCGTCCGCCGACCACTCGGGCCTGCGATGCGCGGTCCAGGCGGTGATCGGTGCGCTGGTACTGATCCCGATCAGCCTGCTCCCTTCGCTTTCGTCCGTCGGCGGCAGCCCGCTGGTTTACTTCGTGTGGACCCTGTGCCTCGGCCTGACACAATTTGGGTTGGCGGTGCGGTTCGCGCTGTGGCGCGACGAGCTTTCCGCCCGGCTGTTGCTGCGTGGCACACTGTTGTACGTGCCGGCGTGGTTGGTCATGTTGTTGATGGTGACGATGTAAGGGGGGATGGGGGAAGGACGAAGGACAGGATAGTTGTTAGCTACGAAAACAAGATTATTAAGAGCAAGATTGTCATGAGCGATTCTCACCAGCAAAGTCCGATGTTCGACTATCAGCCCGCGCTGCCGATTTCCAACGGCAAGACGTTTATGTGGCTGTTTCTGTCGACGGAAATCATGTTCTTCGCGGCATTGATTGGCACCTACATTGTGCTGCGGTTTGGGGCGATTTCGTGGCCGAGTACGCACGACGTGCATCTGGCAGAAATCTGGGGCGCTACGAACACGTTCGTCCTAATTTGTTCCAGCGTCACGATCGTGCTTGCCTTAGAAGCTGCCAAGCGGAACAATGCCGCGTCGGCCAAGGCTTGGATGGTGCTTACTTTACTGTTGGGCAGCGTCTTTCTGGGCATCAAGGCCTACGAGTATAGCCAGAAGTTTTCCCATGGTATTTATCCTCAGCATCCCCACAGCCAGATCTACGAGAAAGCGGACGTCTACTACGCCCAAGCCGTCCGCATGCGGCTCAACGAACTGAAGGCCGAGTTGGAAGGTGCTGCCGAGCGCACGGAGGACGTGGAGATCAGGCTGCGAGCGGTCGACGACATCGCGCGCCAGTTGCTGGCAGCGGAAGTTGCTCTGCGCGACCATCCCGATTCGCCCCAGGGACGGATCGATCTGCTGCGATTGGCCGATGAGATTTACCCTCGGGCGAGCGTCCACGAGCACCGCCCCAGCGCGCCCCAGGATTCGGATCCGCAGTCGCACTTCACCACAGTTGCTTATGCCGATCAGGGCGGCGCGGAGCACCCGAAGGGGCTGAACGATCAATATGACTGGCTGAAACTGCCGATGATGATCCCCGGCGGCAACATGTGGGCCAGCACCTATTTTCTGTTGACTGGCTTCCACGCTTTGCACGTGATTATTGGCTTGATTGCGTTTGTCATCCTGCTGAGCATGACACTCGATCGGGCCGCAGCCGGCGTCATCGAAAACGTCGGCCTCTACTGGCACTTTGTCGACCTGGTTTGGATTTTCCTGTTCCCGTTGTTGTATCTGTTTTAGAAAGCGATTAGCTGTCGGCTATCAGCAGTCAGCCAGAGAGAGAACACAGCGATCAATAATAGCCGCGAGCTGACAGCTCGCCGGTGCCGCGAATACTTCCGAGGCGCTCGACCACGGGCGAATGAACCATGACCGATACCACTGCAGAACATCACGACGATCACGACCATCACGGCGGCGTGGGGATCTACATCTTCGTGTTTGTCGCGCTGTGTCTGTTGACGACCATGTCGTTTCTCACCTATTTCCCTATCTGGCGCGACCACGTGCCGGTCGGAATAAGCCGGGGGTTCATGATGGCGGTCTCCTGTACCAAGGCGATGCTGGTGATCATGTTCTTCATGCACTTAAAGTGGGAAGCCAACTGGAAATGGGTGCTCACCGTGCCGGCCAGTTTTATGTCGGCCCTGTTGATCTTTGCCCTGGTGCCGGACATCGGTTTTAGGATGCGGCATGCCTCGTACGAACGCCTGATCCACGCCGCCGAAGAACCGGCAACCGTCGACAGCGAGTACGCATCGGAAGCCCACGGCGAGAGCGCGGCAGACGCCCACGGGGCGGAACATTAGTGGAGTGTCCATCCTGAAGTGAGGCGATGTAAGATGTGAAATGTAAGATTGAAGATGTTAGAATTCATAGGCTCGGTGATCCTGAGATTCTTACATCTTCAATCTCACATCGAACATCTTACATACCCAAACATGCAAATAACCTTAGCAGCTCCCCCCTAGCTCTCGCCCTCAATCCCATCATGCCCACCGACTCAGCCATTACGGTTTCGCATGTCTCGCATCGCTACGGTTCGCGCGTGGCGGTGGACGATCTTTCGTTGGAAGTACGGGAGGGCGAGATCTTCGTCTTTCTCGGCCCCAACGGTAGCGGTAAAACGACGCTGTTTCGCGTGCTTTCGACGTTGATCCCGCTGCAAAGCGGCTCGGTCTCGATCCTGGGGCACGATTTGCAGTCGGAATTGGCCGCCGTGCGCTCCGCGTTGGGCATTGTGTTTCAATCGCCCAGCCTCGACAAGAAACTCTCCGTCGCCGAGAACCTGCACCATCAGGGTCGGCTCTACGGCCTCTCGACGGCCGAGCTGAAAGACCGTGCCCAGCAGATGCTCAACTCGCTGGGCGTTGCCGACCGGGCCGACGACATGGTCGAAACTCTCTCGGGCGGCATGCGTCGACGCGTCGAACTGGCCAAGGGCATGTTGCATCGCCCCCGGGTGTTGCTACTCGACGAGCCGAGCACCGGCCTCGACCCCGGCGCTCGGGCCGACCTCTGGCACTACCTGCGGCAAGTGCGCGAGGCTGAGGGCGTGACGATCGTGCTGACCACGCATCTGTTGGAAGAAGCCGAACGGGCCGACCGCATCGCGATCATGCACCATGGCCGCCTGGTGGCGCTCGACACGCCCACGGCCCTGCAGGCATCGGTCGGCGGCGATTCGATCACCATCCGCACCGAGCGCCCCGCCGAGCTGGCCGAGCGGGTTCGCGAACAATTCCAGTGCGAAGCCATCGAGGTCGACGGCACGGTGCGCCTGGAGCAACCCGACGGCCACCAATGGATCAGCCGCCTGGTCGAGGCCTTTCCCGGCGAAATCCAAACCGTCACGCTCGGCAAACCGACGCTCGAGGATGTCTTTATCGATCGCACGGGGCATCGGTTTTTGGATGACGAATGACGGCCGTTCCAGGGGCCGGCACCCTTGGCTACGCGACTTGACTGCTCCGGAGACGATCTACCTCCAGCCTTTGCCGCCACGGTACCCAGGAAACTCACTGAGTAACCTACCCGGCAGAAGTGTGCCAATTTGACACAGTCATTGGCTAACTAAGGGACACTTCGCGACTTACGACGAGGTGAGCCGCCATCGAAAGATTGCGGCACGTCGAAAAATCTTCAATTCTTGTTAACAACAGTTTGACAATCGGCGAACGACGGTTACCCTGAACGGCTGAGTCCTAAGTTTTCCACAATGTCCCAAAGCACGAGTAGATCTAGACTACAACAACGCTCTTTGCGGTAACGCTAGTTAAACAAACGAACTTTCGAGTATTTCTGCCAGCTCCGGCGCCTATGCGGGCCGGTTGCGGGAATAGTTGAGAGTTCGTTTTTTTATGGCCATTGAGTTCCGAGCGAGCTCTGGGCCTGGGCGGCGCTGACGCGGCTTCGAAGACGAGCCGTGGCAACGTGTTGTGTGGTGCAGGATCCTATGCGTAGACAACAAGACGAAAGTTTCACAAGGGGGATTTCCAATGAATAGAATTGCGATGGTTTTTTCATGGATGTTCGTAGTATTTGTGGCATTGCCCGTGGCTCCAGCTGGGGCCACCATCAAGTACGGATACCCGACTCCGGTAGAGAATATCTGGCCGTCCGGCACCCCGGGCTTTCTTCTCGGTTTTGCAATCACTGTCCCTCAGCAGATGGAGCTGACGCACGTTGGGATCCTCACCAGGAACCTTGCCGGTAACGTGAAGGTTGGGGTCTACTCCGACAGCGGTGGGAATCCCAATACGAAGCTTGCCCAGACGGATGCGACTCATCTGCCGGTCCACAGTGACACGATGATTCCCGTGACCAGCCCGACGACGCTGAGCGCTGGCACGTACTGGTTCATGGCCACCTACGATGGTATAGGTGTGGCGTTGCGCTCCCCGGGCAACTTCAATGTGTCGATGAAATACGTGTCGTTCGACTACAACAATACGCTCCCCGCGACGTTTCCCGCTCACTCCACCTTCAGCCAAATACCGATGTGCTATTACCTGGCGGAGATCCACGAACCGACGACGCTGACAATGCTGGGCCTGGCCGGGGTGGCGCTGTTGATCCACCGAAGATGGTAGCACTGCTCTGCGGCTCTTAGCGCTCTTGGCGAGCTCCGCGTTGAATCACCAAGCAGCCCCGGTATCCGCTTCGCACTGCCGGACAAGCCGGACAGTGCCACCTGGACGTGAGTCTATAACCGCCAGTCGGGCGCTTGGGCGCGGACCAGATCCGTCAGCCGCAACAGCGTGGCGACGTCGAGCTGTTCGGTGCGGACGTCGGGCGGGAACTCCATTTCGACGAGGATTTCGTCGACCTGGTCCTTGGTGAGATGCTTTTTCAGAGCGCTGACGACGTTGGCCCGTAGGAACTTGCGGCGGTGTAGAAAGATCGCTCGGACGAATTGGTGGAAGAACCGCAGGTCGCCGATCGCGGCGCGGCGCTCGGGGTCGATCGTGATCCGCACGATGGCTGATTCGACTTTCGGCTCCGGCCAGAACACGCTGGGGGGCATGATCCGCACGATCTCGGTCTTGGCTTGGCACTGCATCCACGCGCTGAGTGCCCCGTAGTCCTTCGACCACGGTTGGGCGACGATCCGGTCGGCCAATTCCTTCTGGATTGTCGCCACCATCGTGTGCGGCACGTGTTCGCACGAGAGCAAATTGGAAATCACCGGCGTGGCGATGTTGTACGGCAGATTGGCCGCCAGCTTCAGCCGCCGACCGGGAGCCTCTGCCAGCCGTTCACCGATGGCCTCCATCACTCGCTGGTCGTAAGTATTCTTGTTCTTGAGCGCGTCTTGATGCAGCATCGTCACGTTGGGGTAGTCGAGCAGCTCTTCGCTGGCCAACTCGAAGAGGTGGCCGTCGATTTCCACGGTCACCACCGCCGCGGCCTGCTTGGCCAACCGTGCGGTGAGCGCGCCGGTGCCGGTGCCAATCTCCAGCACGACGTCGTCGTCGGTCAGCTCGGCCGCGTCGACGATGATCTGCTGCAGGTTGAGATCGATGAGAAAGTTCTGACCGTGGCGCGTGGCGGGCGCGATGCCCATCTCCCGAAACCGGGCCATCAAAAATTTTTTCGTCTGTCGGCTCATGGGGAAGTTGCTAGTTGTTAGTTGTCAGTTGCCAGTTGCCAGTTGCTCGTTACCAGTTGCCAGTTGCTAATAACCAGCAACTAGCAACTTCCCCTCACCCATTCAAGCTGCCGGTGGACGTACTTGGCTAGCACGTCGGTTTCGAGGTTCACGCGGTCGCCCACATGGCGCGAGCCGAGGGTCGTCACGTGCAGCGTGTGTGGGATCAGCGCGACGCTGAACCGCCTATCGTCGACGTCCACCAGTGTCAGGCTGACGCCGTCGACGGCGACCGATCCCTTGCTGGCCATCTGTCGCATCAGGTCGCCGGGCACCTGGACCCAAATGGTCGACCATTCTTCGTCATCCTGTCGGTCGTCGACGGTGCCGACTGCGTCGATGTGCCCAGTCACCAGATGCCCGCCCAGTTCGTCGCCCATCTTGAGCGACGTCTCCAGGTTGACCCGATCACCCGGGGCCAAATCGCCCAGCGTGGTGCGCTGCAGCGTCTCGGCACCCGCCTCGAAGGCGAAACTCTCGTCGTCCACTGAGACAACCGTCAGGCAACAGCCGTTCACGGCGATGCTGTCGCCCACGGCCGATCGCAGGGCGATCATCGAGTCGGCAATCACCAATCGCACGCCCGGCCCTTCGGGAAGGATCGCCTTGACGGTGGCCAGACTCTGAACCAAACCAGTGAACATAGTCAGACCACCTTGCCGGAAGATGCGGGCGGGGCCTTTTCCGCCTGGCGAAACGGCAGCCAGGCGTACCGCAACAGCGGGTACGCGGCGTACAGGAGAGCGACGATCGGGATCGAATACCACCGGACGGTCCACAAGGCCATCAGCCCGAAGACAATCCCCACGACGTGGGCGAAGCTCCGCTTGCGCCGCAACAGCCGTGTGATCAAGTGAGGATAGGGAATCCGTGACACCATCAACAGCGCCAACACCGCCGCGAACGGAGGCGTCAGCCGTTGGAACCAGTAGTCGTAGCCATCGTACATCTCGAAGTTGATTTCGTTGCGCAGTGTGTACGAGAACATGGCTGTGCTGGCAATCACCGCCGCCGCCGCGGGCGAGGGCAGGCCGGCGAAGGTGTCGTGAGTGTTCTCTTCATCGGTCTCGATATTGAACCGAGCCAGTCGCAATGCGGCGCAGCAGACGAACAGGCCCGCGATGGCCCACACCGCCTCGCGGTGGACGCTGGCGAACTGCGGACACATCTTAACCAATAGAAAGGCGGGAGCGACGCCAAACGAGACCACGTCGCACAGACTGTCGAGCTGTCCGCCGAAGTCGCTAGTGGTGCGCGTAAACCGTGCCACCTGGCCGTCGAACATGTCGAACAACATCGCCACAAAGATCAGCGCCCCGCACAGCATGAGGTTGTGCGTCGGGTCGGGGCTGCTAAATATCTGTCGCATGTTCTCCAGCTTTGGCGCGGGGGCGAATTCGGTTAGCCCCGGCGCGTCGATCCGCGCGGCCACGACGATCGCAAAGAACCCGCACACGAGATTGCCCAGCGTGAACAGGGTCGGCAGAACGGCAACGGCTCGGACGGGACGCATGGAGGGTTCAGGGTTCAGGGTTCAGATTTGAATGATACTTGGCGAGGACCGTGCTGCCGGCTTTTACTTTTTGGCCGACCGCTACCTCAACCGTCACCTCGTCGCGAGGCAGTATGAGCTCGGTCCGCGAGCCCAGCTTGATCATACCAAATTTCTCCCCCCGCCGAACCTGGCGACCGGGCCGCAGCGTGCAGACGATTCGTCGCGCGATCAGCCCCGAGATCGCCCGCACGGCCAGCCGACGCCGTGGCTCAGCCGTCTCTTCCAGCCCAATCCACATATATTCGTTCCGCAGCGCACTCTCGGGATTTATGGCGTTGAGAAACTCGCCCGGCTTGTAGTGCATGTCGACGACGCGGGCCGCCCGTGGGGCCCGATTAACGTGGACGTTGAAGATCGACAGAAAGATGCCGATCCGCACGGCGGGGCCGTCGAGAAAGTCGTAGTGCTCCAGCGGCGTCACCTCGGCGATGGTCCCGTCAGCCGGCGAGACGATGGCGTCGGCGTCTTGGGGGATGGTTCGCGTCGGATCGCGGAAGAAGTACACCACCAGCCCCAGCATCACCAACGGCACGATCGACAGCCAATTCCAAGGCGACCCCAGCCAAACCAACAGACCGACCAACGCCGCCAGCGGCCAGCCCATGATCTGCAACTCGGCCAATCCCCAGCGAGCCATCGGCAATCGCTCGCGCCAACCAAACAGGTCGTCTTCCGGCAGCCAATGGGCAGAGCACAGATTGCAGCAGTACTTGAGATCGCGGGGATCGAGAATCTCGTGCGGCGCGCCGACCGTATCGCCTCGGCGCTTCTCAGCCATGCGAGCAACGTAACCCGATCGAAACGTCCGCATCCACCACCGCCGCCAACGGCCCCAGGCCAACTCCAGCGAGTAGCAAACGCCGCCGCCCGGCTGCACGCTGAGGATGTTTTCTGGGAGTGGTTTTTCCACTTCGGGTTCGCTGGTGACTAGCTGCTCGGTCATCGTTGGCAGGGATGGGAAGGAATGATTGAGGGTAGCCTTACAGCATAGACGGGCCCCGAAAAGCTGCAAGCGGCCGGAAAATCAAGTGAAAAGCGAGTTTGCCCGCCGTTATAATGAATGTTATAATTTCACTGTTGGTCGACTATTCCGACCTCACAGAATAAGGACCCGAGACATGACCTCAGTAAAAGTCACAACGGTTGGCAACTCCGTGGGTATCGTGCTGCCCAAAGACCTGTTGGAGCGATTGCGAATCAACAAGGGTGATACTCTCTTCGTTACCGAGACGCCTCAGGGTGTAGAGCTTACTCCCTTTGATAGGGAGTTTGCCGAGCAGATGGAAGTTGCGGAGCGCGTGATGCGAGAGGACCGAGATGTCTTACGGAAGCTGGCGGAATGACAAGCCATGACTGAGCCGGTATGGATCACGGAAGAACTGGCAAGAGCGATCCATAGTCGCCAACTGGCAGAGCATGGCGGCATCGCAGGTGTTCGCGATGCAGGACTCCTCTCGTCGGCACTTGCCCGACCGCGACATCTACTCTCATTCTCCGCGGAGCAAATCGATCTCCCCCAACTCGCTGCCGCCTATGCGTTTGGCATCGCGAAGAATCACCCTTTTCTTGATGGAAACAAACGCACCGCGTACGTCGTGTGTCGCACATTTCTCAAGGTCAATGAGATTGATCTCATTGCCTCACAAGAAGAAAAGTATCTAACGTTTCTACAGCTGGCAGAAGGAACGCTGTCCGAGGAAGAGCTCGCCGATTGGGTGCGAGAGCACTTGGAGCACCAGACCTAACCCAACACCGGGCAATCATCAAACCACTTCCGCCCTTGGTCCACCAAAGGCGAAAAAACAAAAAAGGCCCGTAAGAACCGGGCCGAAGTGCAAACTTGTGCCATCGCATGCGATACTGTACGAGATTGCAGCATACCCCGTAGGGGAGTCGAACCCCTGTCGAATTCCTCGGGAAATAGCGACGTGTCGGAAGAAGGCGGCGCGAAATCCGGCGCACTTCCAGCAGATTCGAGCGAGTTTCCACCGGATTTGCAGTTAGTCATCGACGCTTGGGATTCTCTCCCCGAGACCACGAAGATCGGCATCTTGGCTATGGTCCAGGCTCATGCGGACTGATGCACCAATGCTTCTAAGCCACAGAGTGCGCCAGATTTCCCAGAGTGCGCCAAAGATTATCCCTGGCGCACTCTGGGAAGACTGGCCATAGGGGTCCCTGGGGATCAGTCCGCAGAAGTTTTGGATCGCCCCCCACCCCTTCGCGTGTCGGTTCCGTGTCGTATAGTCTCCCTCTCCCTAGAACGCTGATTCCGAGTTCTTCGTGATTTTGGGGCGGCTGAGGCGAGCTGCGTCTCGTCGGGCGGTCAGTCTGACCTCTGAACTTGGCTAACGTCCGTTTCCTGCGGCGGATGTGCACTCCGCCGCAAGATAATCGTTGACGCAGGTGGCCACCCTTGCCTTTCAGTTGCCCCGTGACTGGGCAGCGGCGACCCCAAAACACTCCGGAAATCGCGAGATTGCAATTAAAGAGAGTGCTGAGAGAAAAAGCTAGACGCCTCGCCACACGAGGGATTTCTGGAAGTTACAATAGATCTAGGCTCTCGCCGATATAGATCGCAAGCCCGCATTGGGAAGCGAATGTCTTGACCAGAAAACTTACCCGAGTTCGACTGAAATGACTTATTGAAGACCTGAGGCGAGATGGGTTCTTCACAGGTGTTGTGGATCGTGACAGTCGTGATGTTTAACTTTGATGGAGGTATTGTGATGCAGCGTTCCCTTTTTACTTTGTTAGTAGCAATCTGTTTGACGACCGTTCAGGCGAGCGTCTGGGCGGAATGTGGTTGTGAGAGTGGTGGTTCAGCTTGTTGCGAACCACAGACCATCACCAAGACTGTCATGGTGCCGACCTACGAGACCGAAACGCGTACGGTCACGTGCACCGAATACGCGCGCGAACAACGGACTCGCACCTACACCGTGAACAGGCGAGTTGCGGTGCCAGAAGAAAAGACATGTAACTACACCGTGATGGTTCCTGAGAAACGAACCAAGACGGTGAACTACACCGTTCAAAAACCGGTTTGGGAAACCAAGACGCGTGAATACACCGTTCAGATTCCTTACACCGAACAGAAAGAAGTCGCGTACACCGTCTGCGTCCCGACCTACGAAGAGAGGACCTGCGAATACACCGTTCAGATTCCTTACACCGAAGAGAAGGAAGTCCCTTACACGGTGATGGTCCCGACCTACGAAGAGAAGACCTGCGAATACACCGTGCAGATTCCATACACCGAAGAGAAGGAAGTCCCTTACACGGTGATGATCCCGACCTACGAGGAAAAGACCTGCAGCTACACCGTTCAGATTCCTTACACCGAAGAGAAGGAAGAGACCTACACCGTTTGCGTCCCCTACACCGAAGATCGCGAGGGATCACGTACCGTCACGAAGCGCGTTCCTGAGACCACCACCAAGATGATCACCGTCCACGGCGGACATTGGGAAACGCAAACCATCGAGGTCCCCTGCTGCAACTCGGGTTGCGGTGAATGTGGCGAGTGCGTTCGCACTTGCTGCAAGCGTGTTTGGGTGCCGACTTGCGAAGAGAAGGAAATCCAATGCACGACTTACAAGTGCGTGTCTGAAGAAGTTCCTTACACCTACAAGGTCTGCCTGACCCGTCAGGAAGAGCGCACTCGCAAGGTTTGCGTCCGTAAGTGCCGCACCGAGACTCGCGAGCGAACCTACAAGGTTTGCAAGATGGTTCCTGAAGAGCGCACCCGCACTGTGTGCGTGCAGAAGTGCCGTCCTGAGACTCGTACTCGCACGTACAAGGTTTGCAAGATGGTTCCTGAAGAGCGCACGCGCACCGTGTGCGTGAAAAAGTGCCGCACCGAGACTCGCACCCGTGAGTACAAGGTTTGCCGGACGGAATGCGAGCAACGCTCTCGCGAAGTGTGCTATACCGTTCGCGTGCCTGAAAAGAGGACCCGCACCTATACGGTATGTCGATACGAGTGCGTGCCCGAAGAGAGGACTAAGTGCTACACGGTTTGCGTACCGGTTCAGGTTGAAAAGCAGGTCGAGGTACGGGTTTGCAAGATGGTTCCGAAGGAAATCGAAGTGCCTTGCTGCGGCTGCAACTGCTGCAACTGATCTTAGTTTTCAATTGACCAAGTGTTTTCAGTCGGGGCTGGGTTTCCTAAGGAAGCCCAGCCCTTTTATACTGGTACGTTGTGATTAGTCCCGAGAGGAAGCGACAGAAGCGTTACACCTCTTCGCAGGTGGGTGACGCCCACCCGTGCGAGTTAGCCAATCTCGCTAAGGTGCGGCGGGGAATCTGCCCGACGCCAGAAACGGACGTTAGCCGACTGCCCTCGATTTCCCCCAAAAAGAGGGATGTCGCACAGTTAGCACCTGTAAGTTCCGTTAAGTACCGCGGGTGTGCACTCCGCGGTACGATAACGGACGCAACAACGGGGCTCTATCGAGCCGCAATCCGCCGTCTGCTCATTGCCAAGCAGAGTGCGGCTAGGGCTAGTGCGGAGGTCGAGGGCTCGGGGATACCACTTGCCCTAGCCGCACTCTGCTTGGCAATGAGC
>CAXMSB010000059.1:0-6781 GCA_964195615.1 uncultured Granulosicoccus sp.
ACGGCGAGCAGCGGAAAGCCGCCTGAGTTGCTAGCAGTCGGTCTGTCTTGCCCAAGCGCGACGGCGGCGCTATACTCCGCCCCTCAGAAATGTGGCGAAGCTAGGGAGCGACAAGCTTGGTGAAGAATTTTCCTATCTGGAAACGCACTATGGACGTGGCGGTCGCCGCCGTCGGCTTACTGGCCCTCAGTCCGCTGTTGATGGTGATAGGAGTCTTGTCCGCGATCTTCATTGGACGGCCCATCCTGTTTCGCCAGCAGCGACCCGGTTTGGGGGGCGAGCCTTTTATGCTGCTGAAGTTTCGCACGATGACCGATCGGAAAGATTCCCAAGGCAAGCTGCTCGGCGACGAAGATCGACTTACACGCCTCGGGCTATTCTTGCGATCCACCAGTCTCGACGAACTGCCTGAACTGTGGAACGTACTCCTGGGAGATATGAGTCTGGTTGGCCCGCGACCCCTGTTGACCTCTTACCTGAAGGTCTACACGCCCGAGCAAATGCAACGTCACGAAGTCCGGCCGGGACTCACCGGCCTGGCCCAAGTCAGCGGCCGCAATGCGATGTCTTGGGAAGAGAAGTTCGAGTGCGACATTCAATACGTCCGTAACCACTCGATGTGGCTTGATCTGAAGATCCTTTGGCAAACATTTTTCTTAGTTCTGAAACGGGATGGGATAGCCGCGGAAGGACATGCGACCATGCCACTGTTCTCTGGAACAGAACAACCTGCAGAGGGTACCGAACGAAAAGCCGCTTGATGATCGAAACCGTTAGCTGAGCGTCTTCAGTGAGGGAAAACTGGCGAATGTCGAACAACGTGCTTATAACCTCCGCGGGACGTCGGGGTGTGCTGGTCGGATTGTTTCAGCAGGCGCTCGGCAAGTTGTCCCCAGGTGGAAAGGTCTACGCGGGGGATCTGAGCCCCGAGCTCTCCTCGGCATGTCATCTGTCAGACGGAGCTTTCGCAACTCCGCCCATACAAGATCCACATTACATTGATCGGCTGCTGAAGTTTTGTGAGAGTCATTCGATCGGGGTCGTAATTCCGACGATTGATACCGATCTGTTGTTGTTGGCGGAGAATCGACTGAGGTTTCTCGACGTGGGGACGACAGTGGTCGTTTCCGATGCCGAGTTGGTCGGCCGATGTCGCGACAAGCGTCTGACGCCTGCGCTATTTGCCCAATATGGCATCGCTTCGCCTTCGATAGTCGATCCTCGTTCGGAAACCGCATTTCCCTTGATCGCAAAACCTTTTGACGGCAGTTCCAGCAACAATCTGCACGTCGTTGGCAGGCGCGACGACCTGCGGCCGGAACTGCTAAGCGATCCATCGCTTGTGTTCTTCGATTACCTGGCTCCTAGCGAGCACGACGAGTACACGGTGGACATGTACTTCGATCGGGACGGTGCGTTGAAATGTCTGATTCCGAGGCTACGGATCGAGACGCGGGCAGGTGAGGTGAGTAAGTCGAAGACAAGGAAGATCGACGGCATCGATGTCTTGCGCAAGGGATTCTCGCACGTAGAAGGCGCTCGAGGTTGTCTCACGGTGCAAGTTTTTGTCAGACGCGGCGACGGAGAACTCTTTGGAATCGAGGTGAATGCCCGGTTCGGAGGCGGTTATCCACTTAGTTGTGCGGCGGGTGCGAACTTTCCAGAGTGGATCGTTCGAGAGTATTTCATGAACGAACGAATCGAATATATTGATGACTGGGAAGATCAACTTACCATGCTGCGATACGACCAACACGTGCTTGTCCGACATTCCGCTGCCGCCTGACTGTGTGGTTGTGTTCGATTTGGACGACACGCTGTTCTTGGAACGCGATTTCGTGCGATCGGGATTCCGCGAAGTGGCACGCGTGCTGGAACGCACCGGCAGCGTTCATGCGTTTGAGCGGATGGAGGAACTGTTTGACGGCGGGGATGTCAATCCGATCGGTGCGATTATCGAGCAAGACTCTCCTCCAGTAGTTAAATCAGAACTCTTGCGGATCTATCGTGAGCATGAGCCGACGCTAGTACTCGACGCCGCCGTTAGAGAGATGTTGACTGATTTTGTGAACGCAGGTCGTCCACTTGGGATCATCACCGACGGTCGCTCCTTGACCCAGCGCAACAAGATCCGCTCGCTTGGCCTGGAGGAGTGGATCAGTGATATCGTTATTTCCGAGGAGTTCGGAACCGAGAAACCCGCAGTAGAGAACTACGCCCACTTCGAGAAACAATTCCCGAATCGAAGTTACGCCTACGTCGGCGACAACCTGGCGAAAGATTTCATGGCCCCCAATCGACTCGGCTGGACGACAATCGCAGTTCGCAACAGCGGGCAGAATATTCACCCGCAGCGATTCGAAGCGGTTCCGCCGAGTAGCCTCCCACATTTCCTGATCGAGAGAATCGCATAGAAGGCGACTCAAGGACGAACAATCAACATGTCAGAAACACAGCATGCCTCGGGCCACGACCGCATCTATCTCTCGCCGCCGCACATGAGCGGCCGAGAACAGTCGTACCTGGCCGAAGCGTTCGATTCGAACTGGGTGGCGCCCGTCGGTCCCCAGTTGGAGCAGTTCGAGCGACGGATGGCCGAATATATTGGCGTTCGCGGCGCGGTGGCCGTCTCCAGCGGCACGGCCGCTTTGCATCTCACGCTCCGTCAACTGAAACTGCAAGCCGACGAGGAAGTGATCTGCTCGACGCTCACCTTCTGCGCTTCGGCGAACCCGATTGTGTACGAAGGGGCGCAGCCCGTGTTTATCGACTCGGAGCCGAACAGCTGGAACCTCGACCCCAATCTCCTGGCGGAAGAATTGGCCAGTTGCGCTGCACGAGGAAAATTACCCCGAGCCATCGTGGTAGTCGACGTTTTTGGACAAAGCGCGGACATGGACGCGATTCTGGAGATCGCCTCCCGGTATGAGATACCAGTGATCGAAGACGCCGCGGAAGCGCTGGGGGCCACCTACAAAGGTCGGCAGGCCGGCGCATCTGGATGGGCCAGTTTCTTTTCATTCAACGGCAACAAGATCATCACTGCGAGTGTCGGCGGAATGCTCTGTTCCGACGATGAGGCACTGCTTGATCAGGCGAAATTCCTGGCCACCCAGGCGCGCGATCCCGCGCCTCACTACCAGCATTCAGAAATCGGATTCAATTACCGCATGAGCAATGTGCTGGCCGCGATTGGGTTGGGGCAACTCGACGTGCTTGACCAACGGGTCGCGGCTCGGCGGAAGAATTGCGACTTCTATCGGCGTCATCTGGAGGACCTGCCCGGTATTTCGATCATGCCGGAGCATCTCCACGGACGTTCGAGCCGTTGGCTCACCGTGATTCAAATCGATCCGGAGAAGTTTGGCGCCAGCCCTGAAGAGATTCGTTCGAAGCTCGAAGCCGAGAATATCGAATCGCGACCGGTTTGGAAGCCCCTGCACCTACAACCGGTATTCGCCGGCTGCCGATGTCGCGGAGGGGAACTGGCCGAACGGCTCTTCCGACACGGGCTGTGCCTGCCTAGCGGTTCTGCCTTGACTGAAGCAGACCTGAATCGAATCGTCTCGACGGTTCGGTCAGCAAGCTCGTCCGCCGACAAGAGCCATCATTCACGCTTGGCGGCCTGATCGAGCCAGACTAGCTCCAATTGCCGATCAAGTTGAAAACATAGTCGGTGACGCTGATGTCGGTCGTGTCGGTGCCGCCGTTCTCCGAATGCAGTTCAGCATTCTCGAATCCGTAAGCCTCGTGCCGCAAGCCGGTGACGGAATTCAGCACAATCGCCAGATCGCGAATCTCGAGGGCATCGTCGGAGGCGCTGTCGTAGATGTAGAGTTGGTCGCTGCCGCCAAAGGTGGCACGGGCTTCCACCTGGTTGAAACCCCTCACGTAGTTGTAGAACCCACTGCCCTGCATGTAAGCGTTGTCGGTAGCCGCTCGGGCATAGTAAACGTCGTTGCCGGAAGAATCTTCGAGAGTGGAAGTATCGTTTCCACCCGCGCTCGAGATGCCGTAGTTGTTGTTAAAGCCTTTGGCGTAGTTGTAGAATCCTGGTCCCTGCATGTAGGCGTCGTCGCTGGCCGCTCGGGCGACGAACTGGTCGTCACCCGCAGAGTCGAGAAAGACCGCTCGATCCGCGGTTCCTCGACTAGAGTATGCGTAGCTCTGCTCGAAGCCGTGGCCGATGTTGTAGTAGGGGTTGCTGCCATAGCCTAACACGCTGAACATGTACGACGTGTTGGCCGCGGCGTTGGCGACGAACTTGTCGATTCCCGCGCCGTCGTAGAACTTGGCGATATCGTTACCGCCGTCCGCGTAAGCAATCGCCCGACCGAAACCGATGGCCCGATTCGAAAAACCGGCGCCAGACAACGTGAAGTAGCCCGGCCTGGAATCGAGATAATCGTTGCCCGAGGAACCACGGAGGGTAACGTGGTCCTCGGCACCGATCGAGGAGAAGGCGTACGTGTAGTTGTACCCCTGCGCGCGATGATAGAAACCGGCCCCTTCCATGTAGGCATAATCTTCGGCTCCGTTCGCGACGTACTCTTCCGAACCAGTGGTATCGAGGAAGTAGGCGCGGTCGTACCGGTTGCCATTCGAAAAAGCATACGTCGTGCTGAAACCGCTTGCTACGTTGTAATAACCCGTGCCGTACATGTAGGAGACGTTGTCTGCGGCTCTGGCGATAAACTTGTCGATGCGATGACTGTCGTAGAAGTAGGCTACATCGTTGCCGCCAGCGTTCGCGTACGCGGTTACGCGTCCGAAACCGACGACGGTGCTGCTGTAGCCGGTCCCTGAAAGCGTTGCGTTGTTGGGCCGAATGGTGAGTGTGTCGTCGCCCGCGGAGTCGAACAGGTAGGCCCGCTCGTTGCTGCCGCCGCCGCTGTTGATGGTCACGTTCTCGACGCCCACGGCGTTGGCCGTGTAGCCGCTGCCGTTGAGTGTGGCGTTGCCGACGTGCAAGGTTGCTGTCTCGTAGCCGGTCGTGCCGACCATGTTGATCGTGTCGGTGCCCGTCCCGCCGTTGAAAACAACGCCCGTGATCGAATTGGCTGCAAAGCTGTGAGTGACACCGTTGACCGTGACAAGGTGATTGCCGCCCGCGGTGAAGGCGAAAACGTCGTCGCCGGCAGTGCCGCTGACCATAACAGTCGTACCGCTGATCGACACAAGGTTGCTCAGCCGGAAATCGACGTCGCTGTTGGTGCCCAGGACGCGTACAAACAGTTCGTCGCCCGCCGCGGCGTAGGCGTCGACTCGCGAGGTGCCGTTCACCGCATTGCCCGAGTCGAGCATTTGCATGTTCGACGAGTACATGGCCAAACTGATCTGCCCGCCGGCGCCGTCAAACGAACTTTCAACGGATGCGAAGCCGCCGGTCGTGGATTGAATTCGATACCAGGACTCGCCGGCTACGGAAAAATCTTGCAGCTCTGTGTAGGCGATGCTGCCCCAGTCGGTGTAGGAGAACGTCGCATCCAGCGTGACGTCGAAATCGTAGTAGCCTAATCCGTCTGCGGAGGAAAAGCCCAGCGTGTAACTCTGGCCGGCGACGACGTCGATCGTGTACGTTTCGTTGCTGCTGCCCGAGGCTAGTCCCGTGCCGTTCCAGGCCGCCTGCAGCTCGTGGGTCATGTTCGAGGCGTCGAAGGTGACCGTTCCCGTGCTGCCGGCGGTGAACGTGAAGTAGTCGGCATCGTTGAGCATACCGATCACGCCGCTGACCGAGGCGGTGTCGGTGATTGAACCCAAATTGTGCGCCGCGCCGGCCGACGAACCAAAATCATCGTCAGGCATCAGGGCGTCGATGGCCGCCGTCATGTTCAGACTGCTGTACCACTGGCTGGTGGCCGAATCGAAGATCGAATCGGCGGTCGCCATCATGTGATTGTAAATCGTGTCCTGCGTGATGTCCGTGTAGCCGGCAAACTCCATCGCCTCGCGGATAATCACGCTGGCGCCAGCCACGTAGGGGGCCGCCATGCTCGTGCCCGAATAGCTGGCGTAGTCGTCCGCGATGCCGTTGTTGTTGCCCACGTAGTCGGGCACCGTGCTGACGATCGTACGGCCCGGCGCGGCGATCGCTCGCGAGTGTCGCTGGCTGAAGTAGCTCAGGCCGCCGCCGTCGTCGACCGACATCACCGGCACGACATAGGAACTGGCGGCCGGATAACTCAGTCCCGATTGGTTGTAGCTGGTAAAACTGTTCCCCGCCGAGACCGAGATGAAGATCCCGTCCGCCTCGAGTTGTGCGAATTCCTCTTCCAACATGGCCCAGTTGGGAACCGTATCGGCGTTGTAGGTAGTCCCCAGCGAGAGATTGACCGCCGTGATCGGGTTGTCGAAATTGTTTCGATTCGCATGCACCCACTGCAGGGCGTTCTCGACCCACGAAAAGTAGCCGGCGCCCGCGTCGTCGAACACGCGCAGGCCCACGAGATCAACTCCCGGGGCAACGCCCGTGTGAGTGTTGCCCGTTGCGCCGATGATGCCTGAGACGTGCGTGCCGTGCGAACCTGAAGGTCCGTCGTCGTAGGGATTGGCGTCGTTCTCGCCGGTAAAATCCCAGCCGCCCACTACGCGATAGTTCTGCCCGAACCCGCCGCCCAGGGCGATGTGGTCGTAGGCAATGCCGCTGTCGATCACGGCAACCGTCTGTCCGATGCCCGTGAAGCCGAAATCAGTGCGGACGTCCGACAGCCCGGTTTGATTGTGGGCATTGGCCAGCGCCTGGTCGATTTCCCACAGATGCTCGTCCAGAAGTTCCTGATCC
>CAXMSB010000060.1:0-3754 GCA_964195615.1 uncultured Granulosicoccus sp.
GGATCGGTTGTCCGGCGAGGCTGTCTCGGCGCTTATCAAGCGGCATGTGCGTGTGATCGGTCTGGAACCTGCGAAGTTCTCTGGCCACTCGCTGCGCGCCGGGTTTGTCACCTCAGCTGCGCGGGCTGGCATCGCCACGCACCTAATCAGGCAGCAGACAGGCCATGCCTCGGATGCCAGCATGGGTCGGTACATTAGGGAGGGTGGCCTGTTCCGCGGGAATGCAGCGGGGCAGCTGCTCTGATCGCGATTTGCCAACCCAAATGGCGATGGGTCGCAATCTTCAGCCAGGTTAGACCGAAGTTCGCCGACAACCTTTATGCGTAGGTTTATCGACCAAACGCTGATGTTCAGAGATTTTCAGCTCACGATCTGACTGGTCGATGTCGGTCATTCGCCATATGCTCGCCGGATGTCACTTTCGGCCCAAAGGCGACCTTGGTGGTTCTTGCCACGAAGGTCCGCTTCGAGCCCTTTCTGCCAAATGCTGCATCGTGCTCGAACGGCGGCAATGCGCAACATTCCGGACGCTCAGTTTGCGTGCGCTATGCGTATTCGTGACCCGACTCGGACATTCGGCGGATTCCAGCCTTACACCGCGCTAATCATGTGTATTTCACAAAGCCCGACGCCGTCATCAGAGGTAGGTGCCAATCACCTTGATGTAGAGCAGAACCTTAGCGAGGATTCCCATCGCGCCAGCGTCAGGACCGAACGCGGTTGCCGTCCCAACGTTCCCGGCGGTCCCAATGCTTCTGTCCAGACCATCTGGCCATGCCAAGACGACCAGAATCTCGCTTGAGCTCCCAATGTCGGCCGCACCTAAAAGCTCCGCACCAACCGGGATCTGTCCAGCCGAAGTCCCAGACGCAATCTCGATGACCTCGCTTACGAAGAGCCGGCCGGGTATGCGGTCGAACGCAATCTCTACCGGCGTTCCAGCCGGCATCGCGTTTGCTCCGTTCTGCTTGAAGACGCCGGCAACGAAGAGGCTATCCGTTCGGATGAAGGGCATAACTGGGTTGAGCGGACGTGCCTGGTCGCCAACTGAAACCCCAAGTGACGAAACGATGCCGGGTGCGGGCGCTCTGACAACCGTCTGCTCAAGATCATAGAGGGCCTTGTCGAGGCGCGCTCTGGCTTCGTCATAGATCGCGCGCGCCTCGTCCATATCCTGCTTTGAAACCGTGCCGGTGCCTTTGTCGAAGACCGTTTGCTTTCGGTTCCGAGTGAGTTCGGCGATCCGGAATGCCGCCTCGGCCTTATCCACGGCGTATTGATAGGGCCTTGGATCAAGCTCGAAGAGGATTGCCCCCACGTCCAGCAGCTGGTTTATCTTTACGGGGACCTTGGCGACTACACCACCAACCACTGGCGCGATCTCATTGACCTTCGCGACGATGGTAACACGACCGGATGGGGTCTTGGTGTTCAATAGGCCGACAACCACGAGCACGATCACCAATCCGATCAGCCCGACAATCACATGCGCCGTCCGGTTCCAGGACAAGAGCTTGAGCTGGAAGAAGATCAGCCAGATCAGCGCGGCGTAGATCGACAGGACAATGAGCATGCGTGTGTCTCCTATTGGGAAGGACCACTTCCCATCGAGATCGGCGTCTCCACCCCATAGAGGCGGGTGAAGTGATTTCCGGCCTCTGAGCCGGAAATCACAACTTAACGAACTTCTCCGCCTCAGTCGATGAAGCTGATCTCAACAGCACCGGGCGCCGGACCTGACACCTTGAGGCCGGTTCCTTTCATGCGGAGTTTGACGACGACGCACTGGGAGTTGTTAACGACGCCTTCACCCTTGCCGAGGGTGCCCAGTTTGATGTTCCTGGAAGCCCCCCAATAGGTCCCCTCGAAATCTTCGAGGTTATTCAGGTTGTAGACTTCGCCCACAACATCGTCCTTTGCTACGCCGGTCTCCAGGGCCTTGCCGCCCACTACATGGAACCTGTGCTGTTCGCCGTTGTCCAGGGTCAGAACGCCGTTACCCCAGCGCGCGCTGACGAGCCACCCGATCGTCTTGACACTTCCGGTGATCGTGCCTGATGGGGTCGCGTTTTCGATATCGACACCACAGAGTTCGTGTTCGTCGGCATAGCTCGGAGATACGCCAAGCCCAAGCACGACAACTCCTGCCGCAGCAGTCTTCAGATACTTTGTAAACATTGTTTGTTCCCTTTCTTTCATAAGAAGTTTTCTCCCGCTCTGCCGCAGCGCGGCACGCGAGATCGCGTTACTCTTTAGGCAACTCCACGTGATCGATCACCTCGCCGCACCCGGCCGATAGCGACGACTTGTTCTCATGCAGACAGGCGAAAATCCGCCCCTGGCCGATCGCGAAGGTGACTGCGGCTACGGTGTATCTCAATCCAAGTGATCTCATTTGTTTTCTAAGCCTCCCATTTCTGGATCGTATGACGCTGCTGCGCCAAGGGCGAGTGCGGCGAGTGCAGTGCAAACGCTGTAGCTGCAAGATTTTACCGCACTCGAGAGATCGATCATCTTGCTGTCCCTTTCTCGGCTTTGGGATTCCTCATTTACAACACGCAATGCCGGCGGTGCTTTGGCAGATCAGAATCCGTAGCTGAGCGCCATATATGGGCCGTGCTGAAAAACGTCATAGGCGAACTTCCCGTCCGAGCGGTTGGTCGAGTAATCGATGCCGTAGAACTGCCAGCCGAACTTGACCGAGGTGCGCTCCCACGCCCGGTAGTCGAAGCCGGTGATCACCTTCCATTGCAGGTGGTCGCCACCGACCCCGAAGCCACCGAAATCCGCCTTTGCCGCGTATGTCCAGCGGTCGGTGAGCTCAACCACGCCACGAACACCTACGACCGGCTCAAACCAACCCTCGGTGCCGCCTAGCTTCGTCTGGAACCCCGCGCCCGGTCCAATATCAACACTCACATCGGCATCGACCGTCTGGCGTAGGCTGTTGTAGCGGACGCCCGCTTGCAGGTCGATGGAGTAGCGTCGCCCGGTTTCGTCATAGTCACCGTGCGCGACGCGATAGGCACCCAGCAGGTCGAACCAGAACTGCCTCACATCGACATCGACGCCTACCGTTCCGCCCGCAGGACCGGGCAATCCGATGCTTTCGTCACCGCCTATGTTGACATAAAACGTGTCGACGATGATCCCAAAATCGCCCTTCCACGCCTCACCCCGCCCGGAGATGATAAAGTCGAGATGCTCGAGTAAGTCCTTCAGACTCAGGTCGACATCGACACTGCCGCCCGCGACCGTCGAGGTTCCGGTCGTCGACAACGGAATAAACGCGTAAGGCTGCAACGTGAACCGCCAGTCGTCGTCGCTTGCTCCGGCGGGCCCGAGTGGGTCGGCGAATGCCATCCCGGACTGTCCAATCATCAGCGCTGTGAGAAACGCAGCACCCGCGCCGCTGAGGCAAGTTTTCAAGCCCATCTGTACGCTCCGTTCTTTTTTACTTGGGTGCCGTTGCTCAGTAACAACCCTCATCGCCCTTGGCGTCCTTGCAGGCTGGGATAACGCTATTCAGGATGAAGTCGCTGTTGAGGTTATCTGCCTTAAATTTCGGCTTGCCTTCGCTTTTAGCCTCCGTATGCACCCAAGGGCTTCCGGACCCAACGCCGATTCTCTGAGTGATCTTGTCTTTGCTGACGTTGAACACCATGAAGTCCTGCGCGACAACAAGCGGTCCGTCATAGTATTTGCGAATACCGTCAACCGTTGGCAGGACTGTGTTGGCATTGATCAGTAGGTG
>CAXMSB010000061.1:0-1975 GCA_964195615.1 uncultured Granulosicoccus sp.
CGGGTCTTTGTCATCGACCAGACCAACGACAAAGCTGGGCGTGCCCGACGCACCCGCTTTCTGCGCTTCAGCCATGTCTGAGCGCACGGCATCAGCATATTTGCCCGAGCTCAGGCACTCTTCGTATTGCGCAACGTCCAGTCCCAGGACCTCGGCGTGAGCGTTCCAAGGCTCGAGCGTTCTCTGGTTGGCAAACAATCGGTCGCGCATTTCCCAGTACTTGCCCTGATCCTCTGCGCAGTGAGACGCTTCGGAAGCCTTGAACGCCAGCGGGTGCAGGCTTGCAATCGGCATATCTAAGGACACATAGCGAATTTTGTCGGCACCGATGTAGTCGCGTTCAATCTGCGGATGGGTTTGTGTCGTGTGGCGCAAGCAAAACGGGCACTGATAGTCGGTGAACTCAAGCAGTACGACCTTACTGTCGTCGCTACCTCTAACCGGGTTTTCGCCGAGGTCGAAGATTTTGCCTCTCACGTTGGGGCCACTCGGCGCCGCGGCGGGACGCTGACCCTTTTGCAGAAGCTGCTTGATCTCAGCCAGGTCCGCGCGCATCTTTTCCTGCCCCTTCGCGAGGGCGGCGATTTCGTCGCGTAGTTCCTGATCGCTTTTTTGATCCGCCTGAGCGGAACCGGGAATCCCCTGGAAGAAGAGGGCGGACAGGATGAGGGTAAGCGCGAGTGAACGAGGCTTCATACGATACTACTCCACTGGAATATAAGACGGCTGCCACTTCATGTTGGTGGCTATTGCAACAGAGTATTAACTGAAATCCCCTGGCTTGTCGATGGTCCTGGGCACAATCGCTTGATGGCGGTCGTCACGCCGGATGACGGTCCGGCGTGATCAGTGTGTCTCGGACGAGAGACGGATAGCGGTGGATACGGCCCGCTGCAGCGAGTACGTTGCGCGACCCTGCAACGGCCCATAGCTTGTCTGAGTGCCATCCGCCCAGTGCACGATAACGTCGTTGACCGTTGTCGCGTCGGCCATACCGATGTGCACCACACCGCTGTTGCTTGCCAGGTAGCTCGAGGCGCGGCTAACGGTTCGCCACTGAATACGGTCGCCGATTAGGACTGCAATGTGAGCGCCGATGGCCTCACGGCCATTTGTCTCGAGCACCTCCAGCGCTAACCAACCCTGTTTTGGGCCCACGACGTTATGTAACAATCGCGCCCGCCCGCCGTTGTTCACGACGATTGCATCGACGCCACCGTCTCGATCGTAGTCGGCAAAGGCGACGGCACGGGTATTGTCGATGACCTGGGTCGCTGTGCCGCCGCCCGGGGCGACGAGTCCGAATCGAGTGCCTCCGAAGCCACGAAAGAGCTGATTGGGCTCGGAAAATGGTGCTGCGGCTGGCGGCCGCGAACCGACCCGGCCGTTGCCGACGTAGAGGTCCAGGTAGCCGTCGTTGTCGAAGTCGGCGAAGCCGGTCCCGAAGCCCGTCAACGCGACGCTCGCTGCGGCCAGTCCCGTTGTTGCCGTCACGTCGTCGAAGACGCCTCCCTCGTTCAGGTACAGCGTGTTCGTCTCGCCACGCAAGTGCGTCACGAACAGATCGAGGTCGCCGTCGTTCTCGAGATCGGCAACGGCAATACCCATTCCCGCCTCTGTCGCGCCGTTGCGGTTGACCGCCGTACCGGTGATCAGTGCGCGATCTTCGAAGCTGCCGTCGGCGCCATTGATCCAAAGCTGATTCGGCATACCGTCGTTGGCCACGTAAAGATCCGGCCATCCATCGGCGTTGAAGTCGCCGGAAACCACACCCAATCCATTGCCACGAGCTTTCCAGATTCCCGCCGACTCCGAAACGTCGGTGAACCGATCACCGTCGTTGCGGTAGAGCACGTCGGCGGCAGGTGCGTTGAAGTGTCGCGGATGACAGTAATCACGTTCGGCGCCACCGGAAAAACACTCGAGTTCCTGCGCCGGTGACCAGTCCACATAGTTGGTGACGAAGAGGTCGAGG
>CAXMSB010000062.1:0-2164 GCA_964195615.1 uncultured Granulosicoccus sp.
GTCAGAATGTCTACGCGACCGGCGCTTAGCAGCACGTCAAGAGCGCCGTCATCGTGATCCCAGGTTACGGGACTAGTCATTTCTGACAAGGCCGAGTCTACTATCGGTCCGACGTCTTTCGATGGCTCATTCTCGATTTCCAGCAAGAGGTTTTCGAGCGATTCAAGAGTCGGCGAGTGTTCAGCCAGATGCCGCGTAAGGCCTTCGTGTATGGAGGTGAACTTTTGCTTCAGGACTTGCAGGACTTGCTGCTCTTCGATACCGATCCGGCGGTCATCCCACCGGGCGCTGATTTGCAACACCAGAAATATCGCAGCGACGATAGCCACACCCCCTACGAGGACACGCGGCCAACTCATGTTTGCGAGATTGTGCATCTTGACCATCATAAATGACGAATGTCTGCTATTAGCGACCGTTGAGTATACATCCGGTCGAACGGCTGCTTTCCAGCCCAAAGCAGGCAGTCGAACCAGGAAAAAGGGCGGAATATGGATATTCGACAGAGTGGCGCGCCCGGCAGGATGGATTCGTCGCTGCGCTCCTCACCCCTGCGGGGCGCACTCACTTTGTTCGTGCGTCTGTCGGCCGACTGCGCCGGCCTCGGATCGAACTTGTGACCCCCAGTACCCAGCGTCGGATCCGAAAGCGGTATTGGCCAGATCTCTTCCTTTATAACGACGATCATTACAGGTATAACGACGATCATTACAGGTACTGAACAGCCTGAACTCAGGATGGAGACCACATAATGAAACTGATGCACTATCAAGTCGCAGGGCTCTTGCTCGCCGCTGTGCTGCTCGCAAATACAGCAAACGGTCAGGACGCCGACGAACTGGCGAAAGCGGCGCAGAACCCGCTCGCCACGATGGTAACGCTGCCACTACAGGCCAACTGGAACAACGGTGCAGGCCCTGAAGAGCGTGTCTTCTTCAACCTCAATATTCAGCCGGTCGTGCCGATACCTGGCGAGAAATGGAATGTGATCACACGCACGATATTGCCGGTCAACAGCGCGCCCCAGGGCGAAACTGACTCCACGTTCGGACTCGGCGACACGCTTTTCCAGATGTTCTTTTCTCCCGCGTCGTCAGGCAATCTCACATGGGGCGTCGGGCCTGTTTTCTCATTGCCAACGGCTTCAAATCCCGAGGCATTGGGCACTGGCAAGTGGAGCGTAGGCGCGACTGGTGTTCTGTTCTACTCGAGAGGCAAGTGGACCATGGGCGGCGTCGCAAGCAACATATGGTCGGTTGCCGGGGACGGCGATCGCGATGACGTCAACTTCTTCACGTTGCAATATTTCCTCAATTACAACCTTGGCAAAGGATGGGCAATCGGCACGGCACCTGTCATAACAGCCAACTGGGAAGCGGATTCCGACAACAGGTGGACGATTCCCTGGGGACTGCAGGTGTCCAAAGTGACCAAGATCGGAAAGCAGCCTGTAAACCTGCTACTTGGCTACTACAAGAACTCAGAACGACCGGACATGGGAGCCGAATCGCAAGTGCGGTTTCAGTTAAACTTCCTTTTTCCTACCGGGTGATCCCTCCCGGAGGTCAGAAGTCGTGAGCCAGGCCACTGTACAAATTCTAGTCGTCGTCGCATAGCCGCTTAACCCAACTGTGTGTCAATAGTTGGGAGCGTCTGCGGCGACTTAAGGCACGGCCGACAGGATGGAACGGCAGCTGCGCTGCCTCGCCTGCGGCGTCTGTCGACCGGCTACACCGGTCTCGGTGGATTCGCTGGCTACGCCAGCTCACCCCTTCGGGGTGCACTTCGTGCGTCCAAAATGCTTTCGCATTTTGTCGAACAACATCCGCTTCCTTGGGCGGAACACACAAGTAAACAAAAATGGGCCCACAAGGGGCCCATTTTCATTTACTGGCGCGCCCGACAGGATGGATTCGTCGCTGCGCTCCTCACCCCTGCGGGGCGCACTCACTTTGACAGTCATCGTGTCAAATGATCGCAAAATACACTTGGGATGGTTGACGTTCCCGCGAAGTAGCCAGATACGACTCAGAATGCGACGGCGGCTAGTGTGAGCAAGAACAAGCCGACGTAGGCCCACCGCGCGACTGCATTCAGGCGAAGCGCGTGCTCCATCCGATCGGCATTAGCCCAGCGACTCCCAATGACCGCCACTCCGAGCGCC
>CAXMSB010000063.1:0-8672 GCA_964195615.1 uncultured Granulosicoccus sp.
CGTCGCCGCCCGCTCTTCTTGGCACTTGCCTTGGACGTTCTCACGAACCAACTCCGGGGCAAAGTCGACGCCAGCGGCGCGCATCAGCAGCGGCAGATCCTCGCGCCGATGGTGAACGTCGAGATCGCCGGCCCACCAGCCTTGCTTACGCATGTCGACATGTCGCCGTAGCGTGATCGACGAAACATCTTCCGCATGTCGTTCGATGGTAAAATGGCCCGATCGCGTGCGATACTCGGGCCCCGCTTCGATCATGAATCGGTAATCACCCTTTTTCAGTTCCAGGGTGATCTGGCCGTCGAACACGATGTAACCGTCGCGGGAGATCGCTCCTTCAGCCCGGACACGCACCGGCCGTCCGCGACTGTTCATCAGCTCCATCCGCACCGCGATCGGCTTGCCGGAGAGCTCGTCGGCAACCTCGATCGAGAGCTTGCCATCGTACCGGGCGGCCCACGCACGGGGGCCCGTGCCGAGTGCGGTCAGCAAAGTCGCCACGAACCAGAGCCCCGTCAACCACCGTCGCAACAT
The DNA here is from genome assembly GCA_964195615.1 of uncultured Granulosicoccus sp. Taxonomy (GTDB): domain Bacteria; phylum Planctomycetota; class Planctomycetia; order Pirellulales; family Lacipirellulaceae; genus Bythopirellula. The sequence goes on from CAXMSB010000063.1 coordinate 532, forward strand.
TCGCCATTCTCGCTGAAAAAAGTAACTTTCGAGGCATAAGACTCGCCTACGTGGAGTGTAGCACGCCCCCGGTGGCCGCTATCCATCGGGGCAAGACTCGGTAAAATGGGGAGTCCGGCATTGTATTTCCGTTGGCGACAGACATTTTGTGAGACGCATGGCAGAAGATTATTACGCAACATTGGGAATCGGCAACTCAGCCTCCGAGGACGATATCCGCAAGGCTTACCGTGAGCTTGCGCGCAAATACCATCCCGATTTGAACCCCGACGACGCGCGGGCAAAAGAGAAATTCCAGCAGGTGCAAAGCGCCTTCGACGTGTTGAGCGACACCAAGAAACGCGAGATGTACGATCGCTACGGCAGCGCCTACGAGTCGATGGGCGCCGGCGGCGCCGGGCCCCAGCCTTGGGCCAACGCCGGGGGCGGCGGGCCGAACGTTGACATCAACCTCGAAGATCTCTTCGGCGGAGGAGGCGGAGGCGGAGGCGGTTTCGCCGACCTGTTCAAACAATTCGGCCAACGCGGCCGACGCCAGCAAACGCGCCGCCAGGCTCCATCCCGCGGCGCGAACATTGAACACGAATTGACGGTTCCCTTCACCTCGGCCGTGCTGGGCGGCGAAGCACAGATTGCCGTCCGCCGTGGCAACGGCCAGATGGAAACACTGCAAGTGAAGATTCCGGCCGGCATCGAGGACGGCAAGAAAATCCGTCTCCGCGGTCAGGGCGAAGCCAGCGTCGACGGCGGACCGACCGGCGACATTCTCATCAAGGTGAGAACCTCGCCCCATCCCCATTTTCGTCGCCAAGGCAAACGGCTTGACCTGCGTGTGCCGATCACCCTGAACGAGGCGCTCGGTGGCGCGAAAGTCGACGTCCCCACGCCCCACGGTACGATCACGCTCACCGTGCCGCCGGGAACCTCCAGCGGCAAGAAGCTGCGGCTCAAGGGCCAAGGAGTCCAACCAGCCAAGGGTTCGCCCGGCGATCTGCTGGCAGAAATTCAAATCGTATTGCCGCCCGATCTCACCACGGCGGACCGCGAGCAAGTTGAGTCGATCCTCAGCAAGTACTCCGACAACCCCCGAGCGGACTTGCTATGGTAGTCTTCGGCGTCGACCGGCTTTGCTGGCTCTTGGCTCAGGCGGAGCCTGCCAAAGAGATGCCACCCACCACGCGGGCGGTGGCGATGATGGCCCTGTTGGGGATTGCGCTGTTGGGCATGTTGCTGGTCGTGATCATCCTGCTGGGGGGACATTGGGTGCGGCGACAGGGGAGTCACCGCCGTGGGCCCGTCGTGCCGCCCGATATGATACTGAAAAAGGATTCCCCACCCGCGGAGCCGTCTACGGAGACCAAGCTCCCCGAAGGCGGGCACTCAACGGGTGAGACGGCCATTACCGACAACACACGCAATTCTTGAACAGCGAACCCAACTCGAAATGAAGCGATTCGGCTTTCCCAAATCGGTCCGACTATTGAAGCCCACGGAGTTTGATCGGGTCATGCGCCGTCGCTTCTCCGATGCCGACGGGCTGGTGATACTCTACGCCGCCCGCGGCCCGTCGAGTGCGACGCGACTCGGATTGGTTGTCTCACGGAAGTGCGGCAATGCCGTGGTTCGCAATCGGTGGAAACGATCGCTGCGCGAAGCCTTTCGGTTGGCGCAGTCCGAATTGCCCGCGGGGCTCGATCTGGTCGCCCTACCACGTCGTGGAGCAGCGCCAGACATGGGACGGCTGCAGACGTCGTTGAAGACACTGGCCGCGCGTCTCGAGTGTCGACTGGCCGCCGCCGACTCGAAACGCTAGCAGAACGGAGCGCCGCGGTGAGATTTCTGTGGCAAGCGTGCCTGGAGCTTCCCGTCTGGCTGCTGATCGTGGCGGCTCGCTGCTATCAGTGGCTGCTGAGCCCACTGCTGGGCCCGCGATGCCGCTTCCAGCCAACCTGCAGCGAATACTTCATCGGCGCGGTACGCAAGCATGGAGCGCTCTGCGGCGGCTGGCGCGGTCTGCGACGCATCGCCCGCTGCCACCCCTGGCATCCGGGCGGCTACGATCCGCCTTAGCCGCCCATACCGCCACTCTTGACCCCATCGGGCCAGACTCCTAAGCTTTCGCCCCCTCTTCTCACAGGACCAAGCGGCGGGAGCCCTACGCACATGGATCGTCTGCCAAGAACACTCTGGATCGTCGGACTCTGGGCCGCATGCTGCGCACCGATCGTTGGCGTGAGCGGCTGTATGGGGCCAATTCTCCGTCAGCAGAGTCCCGAGTCGGCCCTCGCGAACGACGCCGACTCGGATACGACGTTCGTCAGCAACGTGGCACACCCCTATGGGATGAACTATCTGAAAGTGGAAGCAGTGGCGATGGTCACCAGCTTGGGCGGAACGGGCGAAGACCCGCCGCCGACCTCGCAACGGGCAGCCCTCTTGAATGAAATGAACCGTCGCGAAGTCGAGCACCCCAACGAGGTGTTGGCCTCGCCGAATACAGCGCTGGTGTTGGTCCGCGGTTTTCTGCGGCCAGGCATTCAGGCAGGCGATCGGTTCGACATCGAAGTCCGCACTCCCTCACGAAGCGACGCCACCAGCCTGCGCGGCGGAAAGCTGCTGGAGACGCGATTGAGCGAAACGGCCGTGCTCGACAATCAAATTCGCTCGGGCCACTTGATGGCGGTCGCCAAGGGCTCGGTGCTGGTCGACCCCTCGGCCGACGCCGACGATGCGGCCCACGCCACGAAGGGCCGCGTGTTGCGAGGCGGCATTTCGACCAAGAGCCGCAACATGGGACTGGTGCTCGACCACGAGCGTCAATCGATTCGCGTCAGCCAGCAGATAGGCAAAGCGATCAACAACCGTTTTCACAACTTCGTCGAGGGCAGCCAGAAGGGCGTCGCCACGCCAAAAACCGACGAATTCGTCGAGCTGGTGCTCCACCCTCGCTACAAGGACAACGTCGGACGCTACATGCGCGTCGTCCGCAACATCGCCGTGGCCGAAACGCCCATGCAGTTGCAAAAGCGCCTGCAGTTGTTACGAAACCAATTGCTCGACCCCGTGACCTCCGCCACGGCCGTGCTGCGGCTGGAGGCAATCGGCAACGAAGAGGCGGTCGAAATCCTCAAGCAGGGCATTGCCCAAGACGACCCGGAAGTGCGGTTCTACTCGGCCGAGGCGTTGGCCTATCTCGACGAGACGGCAGGAGTTGCGCCTCTTGTCCAAGCGGCCCGCGAGGAGCCGGCGTTTCGCGTTCATGCCTTGGCGGCGCTCAGCGCGATGGACGACGGGTCGGCCTACGACGAACTCCGGACGCTCTTAGAGGTAAGAAGCGCCGAAACGCGTTACGGGGCATTCCGCGCCTTGTCTTCGATGTCGCCCAACGACGCCTTCCTGCGCGGCGAAGATTTCGACGGGGAATTCACCTATCACGTGCTCGACGTGCCCGGGCAGCCGATGATCCATGCTACTAGCAGCCACCGACCGGAAATCGTGCTCTTCGGCACCGAGCACCAATTGCGTTTGCCGCTGGTGCTCGACGCCGGACCGCAAATCCTGGTCAATGGACTGAGTGGTGCGCAGATCAAGGTGAGCCACTTCGGCGAGACCACTCAGCAGCGGGTCGTATCGACCGACGTCGACGCGGTGATCCGAGCCATCGTGGAGTTGGGCGGCACGTATCCCGACGTGGTGCAGATGCTGCAACAGGCCAACGAGTCGGGGGCGCTGATGAGCCGGTTTCGGGTGAATGCCCTCCCGGAGAGCGGCAGGGAAATCGTGAGGGATCGCTCCGTTACCCCAGGCCAGGACCTTCCTGAGCAGGCCGATTTCGACTCTTACGATCTGGGCACTCCCGAGCCCGAACTGTTCGGCAAGAAAGGCTGAGCACGGCACGGCAGCGTGCTAGCATCGCCCCTCGTCTGAGCCCGATCCCAGCGATTTGGGGGCCTGACTGCTATCCGGGGCTAGCGGCGAGTTTGCTATGATCCGCAGTCATTTTGTCGGCGTCGCTCTAGGGTGCGCCAACTTGCCGCGATTCTGGCTGTCCAACCATGCTCAAAGCACTCGAACTCAACGGCTTCAAAAGCTTTGCCGACCGCACGCGGTTCGAGTTTCCCAAGGGCATCACGGTCGTGGTGGGCCCCAACGGTTCGGGCAAGTCAAACGTGGTGGACGCTATCAAATGGGTGCTCGGCACACAGAGCGTCAAGGCGCTGCGCGGCAAGGAGATGACCGACGTCATCTTCAGCGGCGCGCGCAGCCGTGGTCAAACGAATTCCGCCGAAGTGTCGCTGATTCTCGACAATTCCTCAGGGAAGCTCGACATCGACTCTGAGGAAGTGCAAGTCACCCGCCGCGTCTATCGTAGCGGCGAGGCGGAGTATCTCATCAATCGCCAGCCTTGCCGACTGCGCGACATCCGCGAAGTCTTCACCGGCACGGGTATGGCCACCGGCGCGTACAGCATCATCGAACAGGGCAAGGTCGACGCGTTGCTGCAATCCTCGCCGCGGGAACGTCGATTGATCTTCGAAGAAGCGGCCGGCGTGAGTCGCTTCAAGCTCAAACGCCAAGAAGCCGCCCGTCGGCTGGTGCGCGTCGACCAGAACCTGCTGCGACTCTCCGATATCGTCGACGAGCTCGAATCACGGTTGAGAAGCGTGCGATCACAAGCGGGAAAGGCCCGCAAGTACAAGCAGTGCTCGGACCGTCTCAAGGAGCTTCGCACGCAGGTGAGTCTCTCCGATTGGCGAGCCCTGTCGGCCAAGCTCGGACGCGTGCAGCAACAAGCAGCGACCGAGCGTGAGGCGATCGAGCAGAACGAGTCGCAACTCGCTTCCAGTAATGAGCGGCACGCGCAGCTGGAGACATCGCTCGACGACCTGCAGCGGCAGATGCGCGAAGGCAGCAACGAGGCGGCCACGGTCCGCGAGCGGATCGCGCAGTGCGAATCGACCCGCCGCAGTCAATTGGCACGCAGCGACGAACTGCAGCAGGAATCGCAACGGCTACAGCGTCAACTGCTGGCCATGACGTCGCGAGCGGGCAACGCCCAGCAGTTGGTAGACGAAACCTCCGCTGAACTCAAGATCGCCGAAGAGCAGTTCGACCGCTTGAACCGACATGCCAAGGGAGAACAGTCGGAGCTTGATGAGGCGCTGCAGGCGCTGGCCGACTGCCGCGGGGCGAACGACGCCGCCCGCTCGAGCCACGCCACTCTCTTTCGCGAGGCGGCCCAACTGGAGAATCAGCTCCACGTGCTCGAGTCGCAGCGAAAAGCCGCCGCGGCCGACTGTGATCGCTACCGGCAGAAGCACGATCAACTCGAAGAAACTCGTTCGCATCTGAGTGAACAGTTCTCGCAGGCGCAGTCCGACTTAACCCGCTTGGAAGCCGCGGCGCAACAATCTCATCAGGAACTGACCGCCGCACAGGAATCGCTACGACAGAACCGCGCAAAGCTGGCTGCCACTCAGGGGCAACTGGCCGACCTGCGCGGTCGGCTGACCGGGGCGCGCGAACGGGCCCTGGTACTCGAAGAACTGGAGCGTCGCCTCGACGGGCTCAGCGCCGGCACAAAGGAAGTGCTCCGCCAGGCGAAGGAGCAACCCGACGGACCGTTTGGCAGCGTCCGCGGCGTGGTGGCCGACCTGTTGCGAGTCGATGCCGATACGGCGCCGTTGGTGGAAATCGCCCTGGGCGACCGTGCCAACCATTTGCTTGTCGAGCGTGGTGAACCCCTGGTGCGCAGCTTAACGGAAACCGAGTTGGCAGGCCGAACAAGCTTTCTCAGGCTCGATGTTCCCCTGGCAGCCAGTGCGGTCGACCGGATCGATCTCTCCGGAGAGAAAGGCGTGATGGGGCGTGCCGACCAGTTTGTGGAAACGGCCCCCGAGTTGGCTCCGCTCACCCGCCGCCTGTTGGGCCGCTGCTGGTTTGTCGACACGCTGCAGACGGCCATGCGGCTTTCTCAAACGATGGGCCGCGGCCTGAATTTTGTCACGGTCGTGGGCGAAGTGGTTGGGGCCGACGGCACGCTGACCGTGGGTCCCCGTCAATCGACGACCGGTTTGCTCTCGCGTCGCAGCGAACTGCGCGCCCTGATCGACGAAATCGGCGAAATGGAGCATCGCAGCGAACACGAACAGGCCGTCTGCAGCGCGCTGGAAAGCTCGATCAAGCGCGAAGAAAAACAACAGGAAACGCTAGCCGAGCGCCACGCGGCCAATTCCGAGCGGCTCGGCAAGATTCAACTGCAGGCGACCGCGATGCGAGAACGGCTCGATCAGGCCGAGAAACAGTCTGCCGCGGTGAAGAACGAGCTGGCTACCGCCGAGCAGCAGACCACCACGGCGGCAGGCGATCTCCAACAATATCACACGCAATTGGCCAGCCGCCAGGGCGAATTGGAGCATCTTAGCGCGAGTTTGCAGTTGGGCGCTCTTCACGTCACCCTGCTGGAAGAGCAGGTGGGTGCGCTGCAGGGAACGGTGACCGACCACCGCGTCGAGTTGGCCCGTAGCGAACAACGTCGCGACGGACTCCGCCGCCAAATGACCCAGCTCGAACACGACCACCAGGAACACGATCGGGCACTGGCCGAAACGCGCGAGCGGGTTACCGAGTGTCACGACCATCGCCAGCACCTCGAGCAATCGGTGCTCGGCCTGGGCAGCGAGTTGGCTAAGCTGTATCGCTCGAAGGAAGAGCTGATCGAGCGATCGCAACAACTGGAACGCAAGCACGAAGAGCTGCGCAAAGAGAAGACAACGATCACCGGGCAACTTGACGAGTTGCGCACGCAACTGGTGAAAAAGCAGGGCGCCCTGCAGCAGGCGGAACTGCGGGTCCAACAACACGAGCACCAGCGGGCCGAGCTGGCCACGCGCATCAACGACGAGTACGGAATCAACCTGGCCGTGCTAGCCACGCAGCAGACCAACGATCAGACCGGCGAGCGCGACGAAGTCGACGCCGAGATTAGCACTCTCCGCGAGCAGTTGCAGGCCATCGGGCCGGTGAACCTGGAAGCGCTCTCCGAGCTGGAGGCGGTCGAAGATCGCCACACCGGCCTGGCGCAGCAATACGAAGACCTGCGTACGGCGAAGGCTCGCCTGGAGCAGTTGATGGCACAGATCAACGTCGAGAGCCGCGATCTGTTTGTGAAAGCCTTGGACGTGATCCGCGGTCATTTCCAGGAAATCTACCGCAGCCTGTTCGGGGGGGGCGAAGCGGACATCGTGGTTGACGAGAGCCAGAGTGAAGACGTGCTGGAATGCGGCATCGAAATCATCGCTCGCCCACCGGGCAAACAGGCTCGCAGCATCTCCCTGCTATCAGGCGGCGAGCGGACGCTCACTTGCGTGGCGCTGTTGCTAGCAATTTTCCGCAGTCGGCCCAGCCCGTTCTGCGTGCTCGACGAAGTCGACGCCGCCCTGGACGAGGCGAACATCGATCGCTTCAGCGACGTACTCCGAGAGTTCATGCAGAACACGCAATTCATCGTCGTGACCCACTCGAAACGCACCATGTCGTGTGCCGACACGCTGTATGGCGTCACGATGCAGGAGTCGGGCGTCTCCAAACGCGTCTCAGTCCGCTTCGAAGATGTTTCCGCCGACGGCAACATTCGCCAAGCGGCGTAGCCCGGTATTCATTGTCGGCCAAAACGAATCAGCGATAATCGCAGTTCGTCGTCATCGCCGTCGCCGGGCGGGGGCGACCGGTTTCTGTTGTGAATAATCGAGTACGTCTTACCACGTTGTCGCGCTGTGCTGACCGGCGGGGCATGCCATTCATGTTGCCAAGGTGTGCGAAGTCGCACATCATGTGTCATTTGTAGCGCATTTGCCGCGCGCATCGAACGGCCGAGATCAGCGGGCGGCGAGTTGACGTTGCCCCGCGGAGCGAGCTGCCTGACGTTTTCCCGCTCCTCTGTTTCCTATTGTTATCCTATCGTGCTTCTTTCGTTCTCATCCATCTCCGTGTCTCTGCTGCTCCGTGAGCAATCAATTCATGGATCGCACAGTGTGGCGTTTTCAGACTCCTTGGGCCGCGGCAACTGCCTGCGCAGGGGCGGATCGAAGCAACCTAAACGCGGAGGGCCAACTTGGCCCTGGTTCGGCTGCGGCAGGGCG
>CAXMSB010000064.1:0-3182 GCA_964195615.1 uncultured Granulosicoccus sp.
GGTCATTCTCCGTGAATTGCTCCAACACCTTGCGTTTCATTTCGAGGCTATCCCGAGCAAGGTCCATCAGCCTGTCAAGCCGCCCCATGAAGTCGCTTTCGTCCACCGAGAGATGTCCGAGTCGGGGCATGTTGATTGTGACCACACCGATCGAGCCGGTCAGCGGGTTCGAGCCAAAAAGCCCGCCGCCACGGCGCCGGAGTTCCCGCATGTCGAGACGCAGCCGACAGCACATCGATCGTGCGTCGTCCGGCGACAGCGGGGAATTGACGAAATTGGCGAAGTAGGGAATCCCGTATCTGGCGGTCACTTTCCAAAGCAGTCGCAGATTCTCGTTCTCCCACTCGAAATCGGGCGTGATGTTGTAGGTGGGGATTGGGAATGTGAAGACCCGCCCTTTGGCGTCCCCCTCGCAGAGCACTTCGAGGAATGCCCTATTGAGCATGTCCATTTCCTCCTGGAAATCGCCGTAGAACTCCTCACGGATCTCGCCCGCAATTCTGACCGACTCGTTTGCCAACATGGCGGGCGGTTTCAGATCGAAGGACAGGTTTGTAAACGGTGTAGAGAACCCGACCCGGGTTGGCACGTTGAGATTGAAGAGGAACGATTGCAGGGCCTGCTTGACTTGCTTATGGTTCAGCCCGTCGTAGGCGATGAACGGGGCCAACAGCGTGTCGAAGTTGGAAAACGCCTGGGCGCCGGCCGCTTCGCCTTGCAGCGTATAGAAGAAATTGACGATCTGGCCCAAGGCGGCCCCAAAGTGCTTGGCAGGGGCCGTCTCGACTTTGCCTCGTGCCCCGCGAAAGCCGACTCGCAGCAGATCTTGCAGATCCCAGCCGACGCAGTAGGCCGAGAGCAGTCGCAGATCGTGAATGTGCAGGTCGCCAGAACGATGGGCCTCGCGGATCTCGGGAGAATAGACCTCGTCGAGCCAGTATTGCTGAGTCACCTCGCTCGACACGTGGTTGTTGAGTCCTTGCAGCGAGTAGTCCATGTTGCTGTTCTCGCGTACCGTCCAGTCGGTTCGGTCGAGGTAGCCATGCATCAGTTCCAGATTGCGGCGACTGGCCAGTTCACGAATTCTCGTGTGCTGGTTGCGGTAGAGGATGTATGCCTTGGCCGTTTGTTTGAATGGAGAAGAGAGGAGAACATCCTCGACGAGGTCCTGGATCCGCTCGACGGTCGGCGTGTTTTCGCGAAATACCGTATCGGCCAACTCCAGGACCTGTCGGGTCAGGGAATCGGCCATCAACTCATCGAACTGGTCCGTCGCCCGGCCCGCTTTGAGGATGGCAGCCGTGATCTTCGGGGCATCGAACGGAACAATGTGACCATTGCGTTTCTGAATCTTTCTGATTCGGCATGCTCGAACATCCAGGTTTGCACGGTTAGCGTCGGTTGTTGTGGTCATTGGCAAGTTCTCCGATTCGTTGTTGTTTCACACTCCGTAAATCTCCTGCACTTCCGCCGTCTTGTGTGCATCGTACCAACGTGCAGACACGGAGCGACAAGCCGCTGTAATCGTTGGAGACACACCGAGAAGAACCGAGTCACTGGAAAAAGTGGAAACGGCAACTAGCTCATTCTTCGTCCGGTGGCGGCAGGTCTTCTCCTCAACATCATTTAGAAGATGTTGAGGTCCGGTGGTGCAAACCGAAACCTCACGGCAAATCACAAAGGACTTGCCTTAGAACTTCTCTTCCGCCGGCTTCTGTCCGTCAGATACCTCATGGACCACGCCACCTTGGGCTCGCGAGAAGATCCAGAGGTGGGTCATGTGACACACCTTTTCAACAAGCGGCAGATCGTCCCGACCGAAGCTGGTCGAGTCTTTCCATTCGTCGTCGCCGTTCTTGTAGAGCCTGGTAATCGTCACGTTGTAACGATTGCCATTCTCGGTCTCGTTTTCCCAGATGGCGGCCTTGATCCGGCCCATCCGAACTTCATGAATCGGTTTCTTTGACATGACGAACTCTCCTTCTCAAACAAGTAACACAATCAACAAACACATCCACACCGCGTAACGACAAGCTACACGGCGAGTTCCAACAAGGTCCCGACCTGCTGGTCGACCTTGCTCCGTTCCCCGGCGTTGACGATCGAGCCGGCAAGCCGAGTAACCGCGTCGAGCATCGAAAAGACGGTAAACCGGCCCTGCCGCCCGGCAAGCTCGATTGCTTGCCTGGTAAGCCGCTGGCCGATGCCCGTCTTTATCAGGGCCTTTTGCGCCTCATCAGAATCCTCGAAACGGGTTTCCATGGCCCGTTTGATCATCCGAGCGAAACCGTCACGTCGGGCGTCCCGTTTGGCGACAAGCCGATGGATCGCATGGCGAATCTCATCTAGCCCGTCCCGCACGTTGGCCGTGTGCTTCCGGTTCAGCTCGAATACTTCGACAGCGTCCCAAACGATATGATTCTGGCAAATCTGCTGAAACCAAAACGTTTGGATACCGAGTGTTCGCCGACCGACCTCCGAGTTCCAGACGAAGAATCCGGGGGCGAACGCCTCACCGTCGATGTCGATCCATCCATTGGGGTCGATGAGGAAGCAGAACATGTCCTGCTCACCACAGTAGAGACCCGTCGCGTCGTTGAACCCCTTTGGCGGGGCGTCGAATCCCTCGGCCGCATCGCGGACCACATCGAGCAGTTCCGCGTTGTGCAGCCGCGTGTAGCTGGCCCCGTGAATCGAACGCAGACGATCATCAATCGAGTAGACTTGAAGCGGCTTGGCGCCTCGCGGCAACGTTTCGCCGAATACTCGTGAAGCCGTGTCGGCCGTAAGCCGATTGATCGTCCGCTTCTCGACGCTGGCCAATCGACATAACTGACCGAAACTCCAGTCGTTCATTTCAAAGGACACGTCTTGGGCCTCCGAAAGAACCAGATGTTGCGTGTCGGTCGCCACCGTTCGCAAACGATCGGGCGGATACCAGTACACGGCAGCGTCTTGCCGTTGCGTTTCACAATGATCCGCAAGAGCGGCCAACGACGGAAACGACTCATCGGGCGACCGCTTGAACAGTTCGCAGCTCGCTTTGTTGAGATTCTGCATAGCAAAACTCCTTTTGGTACAGAGAAACACGTCATCGAAAAACCTCGTTCTACGTCAAGCCACATGCATTCCCTGAGCGTATGAAACGCGGGGAACGGCATGGGCGTGACGATGTCCACGAC
>CAXMSB010000065.1:0-31595 GCA_964195615.1 uncultured Granulosicoccus sp.
TTACATCAATTTAATTCCCGGACACCCTCGGATAGTTACTAAGTGCATTCGGTGTACGCCACCGCAGCGCCTTAGGTCGCTGGTGTAATTGAATTCGTGTGTCGGACCGAGGCTACCAAGAAGAATTCCTACATGCCATCACAATCTTCTCGTAACTCACGCCAATTTCGAGACTTGGGTTAAGCAGTATCGGAGAAGGAACTACTTTGACGTGCGCGAAGGTGTGTGGGCGGCAATGTTCGACTGTTGAAATCGTTAGGGTATGTTCGGGAGTGCAACGGAATCGTTTATTGCTGGCCCAATCAGGCGATGAGGAAAAAACAATTGCCTCTGGTGCTGCGGCTGCTGCAATTCAAAGACTCTCGCAATGGCGATGTGTACCTAGTAACGAACGTATTGAAAGAAACTTTGCTGTCTCACCGTCAAGCTGGCGAGATTTACCGTCGGAGGTGGGGAATTGAGATCCAATTCAGAAGTTTAAAGCAAACCTTTGGCCGCACGAAACTTCGCAGTCGAACTCCAGAACGCGCGATGGTCGAGTTGGAATGGTCACTGATCGGGCTGTGGATGATTCAATTGCTGGCACGGAAGGAACAGATCAAGGCTCGCGATCCAGACAAGCTTACAAGCATTGCCGCTGTCTTGCGCATTGTACGGCAAATGATGCAACGTGATACGGCTGTGCCGAAACGAACCGAATGCTTCACTAAGAAACTCGCCAAAGCGGTGACCGACGACTACGATCGAAAAAGCAAGAAAACAAGTCGCGACTATCCCAGACAAGAAAAGCAAAAGACCATCGCTAAGCCAACGATCATGGTTGCCACCAAAGAACAGAAGAAACGGCTCAAACAAAACCAAGCAATTGCAGCATAGAAAAATGCTTAACGGCGTTGTGTGTCACTCGGCTCGCTCAGTATGCGCGCTGAACCGAGTGCCCTGTTGATACCCAGTTCCTTATTTGTTCGAAGTCGGCATAATCCGTTCTTTGCGTTGATGGAGGACCGTGTCGTTGGCTGGCTATCCCAGACAGTCAACACCGCACCCAGCAGGGATGCTTGAGAAAACATTTGAGCGCCGCATTGAAAAGGGCCTACGTGCCGCCTGAGACACGCCAACAATCTACCGAATAGGATCCGACTCAGCAGTTACTCAGCCGGCATCGGATGGATACGGACGACGTCTGCATGAATGTATTGTACGGAGGAGATGAAACGTGACCGATGGCAGAGAGCGTCCCCGAACCCACCACCTGCACCCTAGCCCTAGCCGCGTTGTGCTTTGCCATGAGCAGACGGCGGGCTTAGACTCGATAGAGCCCCGCCGCAACGTCCGTTATCGTCGACGTAATTCCAGCACAGATGGTGCCATGCCCCCGCCAACGCGGCGAACGACAACAGCAGTGCTCCAGCCGAGAACAGGCCCAGCCCACGACGATGCAGAAAATAGCAGACCACCACCCCCAACGCGGCAATCAGCCACCAGACGGGCAGACCCAGGCCGCCCAGCGAGGCGCCGACATAGCGGTCGGCGACAATTCCCGCAGCCACGGCCGAGGCCACCAGCAGCAGTGGCCGATGGGTTGCTCGACGGGCATATTCCACAGGTTCTGTCGCTGGCATGGCCAAGGCGTCGCGGGAAGAGATTGGCGTCGGTCGGGCGGATTCGCTGCCGCCGGCCCCCAGATTGTATCCGGCTAGCTCGCTGGGCGAAATTACCCTGTCACGCTTGATGGAAAAGGCCCGAACGGCGAGAATACCTCTCCCCCCTGTTATCGAGTCCCACCCCGGCGGAGAAGCCCTCCCATGAAGACCACCATTTCACACCGTCCCCACCGTGGGACGCTGATTCTGACCATCGCCACCCTGCTGTTGGGTGCTGCGGGCTGTCGAAGCGAAAAACCCCAGACCGCGAAGGAGCCCACTTTGATTCCGCGAAATGTTCTCTTTGGCAACCCTCAAAAAGCCCAGGCCCGACTTAGCCCGAACGGTCGCTGGCTAAGTTACCTGGCGCCGGTCGACGGCATTCTCAACGTCTGGGTTGGCCCCGTGGACGATCCCTCGCAGGCCAAGCCGGTAACCGACGACAAGACACGCGACATCCGCGGCCATAGCTGGGCCTACACCGGCGATCACATTCTGCATACACAAGACAAAGAGGGCGACGAAAACTTTCACGTCTACGCCACGAATGTCGAAACCGGCGAGACCAAAGACCTCACGCCGCTGGACAACATCCGCGCCCGGATTCAAGAAACAAGCGAAAGGTTTCCCAACGAACTGTTGGTTGGGCTGAATAATCGCGATCCTCGCCTGCACGACATTTGGCGAGTGAACATCGATACGGGCGAGCGAGAGTTGGTGCAAGAGAACCATGGCGTCGCTGCCTATGTAACCGACGATGACTTCCGCGTTCGCTTTGCCTTCAACTTCACTCCCGACGGGGGGCAGGTGCTGCTCAAGCCGAAGGTCGAAGACGAAACGGGCCCCGGCGCCGAGTGGGACGAGTTTATCAAAGTGGGCCCCGTCGACGCGATGACCACCGGCCCGGCCGGTTTCGACAAATCGGGCCAAGTACTCTACCTACAAGACAGCCGAGACCGCGACACCGGCGCCCTGTTCGCCATGGATCTCAAATCCGGCGAGGTCACTTTAGTGGCCGAGGACCCGCGAGCCGACGTCGGCAGCATCATCGCCCACCCCACGGAGAAGACCATTCAAGCGGTCAGCTTCACCTACTCCCGCACCGAGTGGAAGATTCTCGACGAATCGATCCGCGAGGACCTCGATTTCCTGAACACGGTTGAGGATGGCGAGTTGATCGTCACCAGCCGCACGCTCGACGACACCCAATGGACCATGGCCTACGTGCTCGACGACGGACCGCTCAAGTTCTATCGCTACGACCGAACCAATCGCAAAGCCCATTTCTTGTTCAGCAGTCGCGACGATCTGGACGACTACCGCCTGGTGAAGATGCACACGCCCGTGATCGAGGCCCGCGACGGGCTCAAGCTGGTGAGTTATCTCACCCTGCCGGCCGGCAGCGACCCCGACGGCGACGGTCGGCCCGAGCAGGCGTTGCCCCTGGTGCTCGACGTACACGGCGGGCCTTGGGCGCGGGACGGCTGGGGCTACAACTCCTCGCACCAATGGTTGGCCAATCGGGGCTATGCGGTGCTGAGCGTCAACTACCGCGGCTCGACCGGATTCGGCAAGAACTTCATCAATGCCGCCAACGACGAGTGGTCTGGCAAGATGCACGACGATTTGATCGATGCGGTGAACTGGGCCGTTGAACAGGGGGTCGCCCAACGCGACAAGGTCGCCATCATGGGCGGCAGCTACGGCGGCTACGCCACGCTAGTGGGGCTGACCTACACGCCCGACGTGTTCGCTTGCGGCGTGGACATCGTCGGCCCATCGAGCCTGGTGACGCTGCTTGAAAACGTGCCCCCCTATTGGATTCCTATCATGCCCATGATGAAGGTTCGCGTCGGCGACGTCGACACCGAAGAGGGCCGGGCCGAGTTGCTCAAGCGTTCGCCGCTGACGTACGTGGACAAGATCCAGCGACCCCTGCTGATTGGCCAGGGCGCCAACGACCCTCGGGTGACTCAGATCGAAGCGGATCAGATCGTCGAGGCGATGACCGCCAAGAAGATACCGGTCACCTACGTGCTCTACCCCGACGAGGGTCATGGTTTCTCGGGCGAGCACAACCGGATGTCGTTCAATGCCGTGACCGAAGCGTTTCTCGCCGAGCACCTGGGCGGCCGTTTCGAGCCGGTGGGCGAGGACTTTGAAGAATCCAGCCTGCATGTCCCCGTGGGGGCCGACGACGTGTCGGGCGTGGCCGAAGCCCTGCCCGCCGACCGCAAGCAAATGCCGCCCCAGGAGGCTGAACTGTAGAACTCATGTCATCCTGAGGTCCGCCGAAGGATCTCCTTGGCCTGGGCAAGTCGCACCGCAGCGGAGATTCCTCGGCGGACCTCGGAATGACAATGGAGAGGGAGATTCTACTTTTTTCCGCCGACCGCTTGCCTTCGCCGCGATTTGAGTAAACAATGCAGATGCGATGAACGCCCACACGGTTTACTTCTGGTTTAGTAACACTCGCTACTTTTTTGCAAGTAGCGGGGCCGGAGGTTGTGTGTAAGCGAACACCGAAAATTTGCCTAACACAAACCCCGAGCACCGCAAATGGTCCTCGGGGTTTTTTTATTGCCGCATGTTCCCAAAACTCAGAAACCTAGATAACCGGAGACAAGTACCATGATTATTGTTATGAAGCGAGGCGCCGCGCAGGAGGAGATCGACAACATCGTCAAGAGTGTCGAAGATCGAGGCCTCAAGGCCGTGACGATCCAAGGCACGGAACGTACCGTCGTCGCTGCCGTGGGCGAAGAGAGAGACGCCGGGATCAATTCCTTGGAAAGTAGCCCCGGAGTCGACGAGGTGCTGCCGATCCTCGCGCCCTACAAGCTTGCCAGTCGTGAACTCAAGCCGGAGCCGACCACCGTGCGCGCCGGCAGCCTCACCGTGGGCAACGGAAAAATCGGCGTGATTGCCGGTCCCTGCTCGGTCGAAAGCGAGGACCAGCTTCTGGAGACCGCCCACGCGGTTAAGAAGGCCGGCGCTACGGCGCTCCGCGGCGGCGCATTCAAGCCGCGCACCAGTCCCTACAGCTTCCAAGGCCTCAAGGAAGAAGGACTCAAACTGTTGGCCGAAGCTCGAAACCAGACCGGGCTGGCCGTCGTTACCGAAGTGGTCTCGCCCGACGATGTCGATCTCGTGGCCGAGTACGCCGACGTGCTGCAGATCGGCGCTCGCAACATGCAGAACTACCGCTTGTTGGAAGCCGTGGGACGTTGTGGTCGGGCGGCCCTGCTGAAACGGGGCCCCAGCGCGACGGTCGACGAATGGTTGCTGGCGGCCGAGTACATTCTCGACGGCGGCAATCAGGACGTGATGCTCTGCGAACGGGGCATCCGCACCTACGAAGCGCACACACGTTTCACGTTGCCGCTGGCTTCCGTCCCGTATGTTCAGCAGAAGACGCATCTGCCGATCGTGGTTGATCCTAGTCACGGCACGGGCCACACCTACATGGTGCCGGCGCTCTCCCGGGCGGCGATCGCCGCGGGGGCGGACGGCTTGATCGTGGAAGTACATCGCAACCCGGACAAGGCGCTCAGCGACGGATACCAATCGATGACCCACGCCCAATTCGAAGACATGATGACCGGCTGTCGCCGCATTGCGGAGGCGGTGGACCGGGAGTTGGGCGCGGCGGTCTGAGTGCGATCGAAAGCCTGGGGATTGCAATCCCCAGGCTTGGCTACGGTTGACGAAACAATCCCTGCTCGACGAGCCAGGCCAGGATCTCGCGTTGCTCCGTTGCCGGCTGCAGGGCGATGAGGGCGGGGCCCGCGGGATCGAAAAGCAGCACCGTCTTCGATTTCGTTGAGTCAGAAATTTGAATCTTCAAACCTTGCTTTGGCAACCTGTCGAGAAGAGGCGACGCCTCCGCGGCTTCGCCGGAGATCAGTGGATAGAGTTCCAACTGCAGGTCGCGTCGCAGTTTGTCGGCGGACGACACTTCGATCGCCCCGCCGGTCGTCGCCCGCCAGTCGAGGCCCAAAGGTTCCAGCACGTCGGTGAGCACTTCGTGCCAAGGCCGATCGGCTACCGCGCAGAGGACGGTCGACTCGGGCCAAAGCTGCACCTCGGCCAGCGCCGGCCAATCGACGAGCAACGGCAGGTCCAGCTCGCGCTGCCAATGCAGCAGCACTTCGCCGAGCGGTGTTTCCTGCGTAAACGTGAACAGTGCCGGCGCTGTCAGCCGCTCCGCCATGGCCGCGTGCAACGGCGTGGGGGCCAATCGCTCGATCGGATAACGGCTTCGCGTTGACAGGCCCCGCACCAGTCGCAGACGTTCCAAGAATACGAGCACCTGATAATGTACCCGTTGGCTCTGGTGGATGCGGAGCGAGTCGCCGGCGATCTCCAGGGTTGCTTCTTCCCAACTTGCCGGCACCACGAGCTGCCGCACCCAGTTGGCAAGTTGCTCGGCGCTGGCATCGTCCGACACCAGATCGTCGATCGGGTACTCGATCTCGCGCACCTGATCGGCGTCTTTTCGTACGACGATCACCTGCGGACCGACGACAACATACTCCAGCCGCAACGGCTCCAGCACCTGGGCGAGCGCTTCGTCGAGGCTGATGTCACTGGCATTCAGAGAGACCTGCTTGCGGGGCGAGATGCCGGCCATCAGCAACTGCTCCGGCCCCACGCTCACGGGAGAACCGCTCAACTGCGACACGAGCGTCAAGAAATCGACCAGCCGCATCGCCCTGAGTTCGAGGGTGGGCAGCCGGCGGGCCAGTTGTACGTTCGCATTACTCGCGGCGATGTTTCGTTTCGGGTCAGAACCACGACGGACGACAGGGAGCGTCGAAATCGACGGTTCCGGCTCCGGCGGAGGTTCGTCGATTGCCGGGGAACTAACGGGCGCCGTGGCAGGCTCTTCCTCTCCCAAGCGATCAAGCGAGGCCAGGTCCAGCCCCTCGGGATCCAAGTCCAGCGGATCATACCGTCGCGCCACGCGCTCCGTTTCAACCGGCGCCACCTCCGCTTGCGGTTTCGCCTCCCGAACCGGAGCCTCCACGACCGTTTCCTCAGCGCGAACTTCCGGCTGCACGGGCGGAGCCTCCGCCGGCGATTCCAGTTCGGCGGGCTCTTCGGTCGCTGCGGGTTCGACGACCGCGGGCTCTTCGATTTCTGCTGCCTCGGGCGGTTCGACGGCGCGCGGCGGAGCCGCGTCGCTAACTTCGGGTTCGGTGGTCCAAAAGAGGGCCGTCCCCAGAAGCGTCGTGCCGACAACCACGATTCCCACCGCCCAAGGAATCCATCGAAAACCAGCAACCGGCTGTGTTTCCGCCGCCACCGGCTCCTCAACAGGCGGCACAGGAGCACTCGACTCCAAAACCACCACCTCCGGCGAGCCTGCTTCAGCAGGCGGGCCCTCGGCTTCCCCCGGCCGCACCACCTGCACCATGCTCCCACACTGCGGACAAGCAACGATCTCGCCAATGATCGACTCGTTGCGCACCGACAGCCCGGCCTGGCACGTCACACAAGTGATCTTAAAGAGTTCCACGATACTCTAACTCTCTGTTCCGGTTTCCCACATTATAACCGCTCAGTCACTCCTGGGCACTCTCAGTAAGAAACACCTTCGGCAAGCGGTCGCCCCGCTCGGCAGCCGCGGCACGTGTCGTCACAACGATTGCGCCCGACTCGCCGCAGAGCACGTACACCAGCTTCTGCTTCACGTCCGCGGGGCCGGTGGCCGTGCGATCAGGGTTGGCCAACTGGAGCACCGCCAGCAGAATTTCCCCCGCCGGCTTGTCCCGCTGGTCGATGCCGAATGACTGGTTCTTGGTGATCCCCTCCAATTGTAGGTCACGGCCGGCAATTTCGATTTCGACGCCCATATCCTCGGCCAATAGCTCCAACGCCCGCTGGAGCGTCTCCTTGGAAAACGACAGCGAGGTGACCCGCAAGAGTTTTTCCTCTACGGTCTGTGGTGCGACGGATTCCGCGTCGCCGACCTGCGCGGAACTCTCCGGCCCGTTGAGCACGAGCTCCGCGGCCGTCAACAGATTGTGCCCCGCCACCGTGGGCAGATAGCATCGCAGCACACTCACGCCGTCGACTTCCTCACCACGCGTGAACTCGCTCAGGTGGCGAAGCATCGCGGGAAAACGTGCGACGATTTCGCGCCCGTAGGGATGACCCGGATTGGCGTCGAGCGCACTCTCCAGCGTATCGACCGCGCGGGGCAACCACCGTTGGACGTTCGACCCGAACCGGTGCGGCTGCTCTTCGAGTGAGACGGTCGACTGCAGTTCCAGAAAAAAGTCTTCCTCCCAATGAGCGCTCAGCGCGACGGCGGTTGCCTTCGAGCCGGCCATCTCCGCGAGGATGTCTTCCAGTTGCTTGGCCCCGCCCGCGAGTAGCTTGTGCCCATCGGTCTGCAAGAATCGGGGCGAGAACACGAGTGTCGCCGTGCGGGCGTCGTCGGTGCGGTCGAGCAATCGCTGCATGTCGCGAGGAAAGAAGGCGGGCGCGTCGCCCTGTTCTCGCAACTCGGCGACATCCTCGGCCAAACAAGACACCAGCACCCTGCCCTGCTCCCCCTCAGGAGAAAAACTCTCCCGGCCCGCCATGTCGGACGGTTGCCAACCGCTTGCCGGTTTCGCCCCCCGCAACCGCCAAGTGAAATGCAGCTCCCCATCCACCGCAGGATGCACGGCCACAGTCAACGCCTCGACCTCCGCCAGCGCCGCCCCGGTCTGCCCTTCGATCTGCACGACGACCTTCTCTTCCCAAGGCCCGAGCGCCGCCAGAACTTTTTCCCCTTCGCCATGCCCCAGCAATTCAGCCGGCCGCAGGTGCAGCACCATCTGCGTCCCCTGCGGCAAGTAGCGCAGCGAAATGGGCTCGCCGCTGGTGGGCGAAACCCAGAGCGACCGACCATCGTCGTCGACGACGATCTTTGAGGGTGCCGGTCCGACCGGTTCTGCCGCCGGCTCAACCTTGGGCGTTGGCTCCGGCTCCGCCGCCGGTTCGCTCTCGCTCGGTCGCAGAGCGAAAAAAATGCCCGCCGCGACTAGAATCGCCGCCAAACCGCCAATTGCCAGCCACGGCTTTCGGCTCCGCTCGCACTTAGTTCTGGGTAGCTCGTTGGTCATGTACGTAGCGTAGTTTCAGGGGCGAGTCACCCTTTCGACTTCGATTATATCTCGCCAAGGCGCAAAGGCGCTAAGTTTTGGTCTGCACGGAACCGTTGAGAACAAGCCTTTGCGCCTTTGCGAGATTCAAAAACCTTCGTTTCCAATAATTTACTCCGCCAGCAGTTTCC
This sequence comes from uncultured Granulosicoccus sp., assembly GCA_964195615.1. Lineage (GTDB taxonomy): Bacteria > Planctomycetota > Planctomycetia > Pirellulales > Lacipirellulaceae > Bythopirellula. Next base: position 8,932 of record CAXMSB010000065.1, read on the forward strand.
GCAGCACCGTCTGCAAAATGCCACCGTTACGGTAGTAGTCGAGCTCGACAGGCGTGTCGATTCGCACCGTGGCTTCAAACTCGATCGCGGAATCGCCTTCGGCGACGACCTTTAAGGTTTGACGCGGTTGGAGGTCGTCGTTCAGGTCGGGAATAGAAAAAACTTCTTCGCCGGTGAGGCCGAGGGATTGCCAGGTTTGGCCGGCGGCGAACTCCAGTGGCAACACGCCCATGCCGACCAGGTTGCTGCGGTGGATCCGTTCGTAACTGGCGGCCAGCACGGCGCGGACTCCCAATAAAAACGTCCCCTTGGCGGCCCAGTCGCGGCTCGAGCCGGTGCCGTATTCGGCGCCGGCCAGCACGACCAGCGGTACGCCTTCGTCGCGGTACTTCATGGCGGCGGCGTAGATCGACATCACCTCGCCGTCCGGCAGATGACGGGTAACGCCCCCTTCGGTGCCGGGGGCCAACTGGTTGCGGATGCGGATGTTGGCGAATGTGCCGCGGGTCATCACACGGTCGTTGCCGCGGCGGCTGCCGTAGCTGTTGAAATCGCTCGGCTCGACGCCGGCGCCTTGCAGGAATTTTCCGGCGGGGCTGTCCGCTGCGATTGCTCCGGCGGGCGAGATGTGGTCGGTGGTCACCGAGTCGCCCAGCAGCGCCAGGCAGCGCGCCCCGGCGAGCGGCTGGATCGGCGACACCTCGGGCGTGAGATCGGTCAGAAACGGCGGTTCCTGGATGTAGGTGCTCTCGGCGTTCCAGCCGTAAAGCTCGCCGCCGGTCACGTCGATGGCGTTCCACTTTTCGTTCTTCTGCCAGACGTTGTCGTACTGGTTCTGGAACATCTCGGGCAGCACACACTCGGCAACGACGGTGCGCACCTCCTCGTGCGTGGGCCAAATGTCTTTCAGGTACACGGGCTCACCATCACTGCCGGTGCCGACCGGCTCGGTAGAAAGATCGATGTCGGTCGTGCCGGCCAGGGCGTAGGCGACCACCAACGGCGGGCTCGCCAGATAGTTGGCCTTCACGTCGGGATTGATGCGGCCTTCGAAGTTGCGATTGCCGCTCAACACGCCGGACACGATGAGGTCGTGCTCCTGGACGGCTGCCGAGATCGGCTCGGGCAGCGGGCCGCTGTTGCCGATGCAAGTGGTGCAGCCGTAGCCGACCGTCTGGAAACCAATCGCGTCGAGTGACGCTTCGAGCCCCGACTTCTGGAAGTAGTCGGTCACCACGCGACTTCCCGGTGCGAGGCTCGTCTTCACGTGCGGTTGTGTCTTGAGACCCTTGGCGACCGCTTTCTTGGCGACCAGCCCCGCGGCGATCATCACCGAAGGGTTCGACGTGTTCGTGCAACTGGTGATTGCGGCAATGACGACCGAGCCGTGCTGAATCGGAAACCGCTCGTCGGCGAGTTGCACCTCGACGCCCTCGAAGCCGCGATCGGCCGCGGGCGAACCGTTGGGCGGCTGCTTGCGATAGACCTCCTCGAGGTCGCGCTTCCAGGTCGACTTCATCGCGGAGAGCGTGATGCGATCCTGCGGACGCTTCGGCCCGGCGAGGCTTGGCTCGACGGCGGACAGATCGAATTTAACCGTCTTGGTGAAGGTCGGCGCGGGCGTGCTGTCGGTGCGGAACAGGCCCTGCTCCTTGGTGTAACGCTCGACGAGCGCGACCTCGGCGTCGGTGCGGCCCGTGCGGCGCAGATAGTTGAGCGTTTCCTCGTCGATGGGGAAGAAGCCCATCGTCGCGCCGTATTCGGGCGCCATGTTGGCGATCGTGGCCCGATCGGCGAGCGACATGGTCGACACGCCGTCGCCGAAGAATTCGACGAATTTTCCTACCACCTTTTCCTGGCGGAGAATCTCGGTGACGGTGAGCACCAGGTCGGTCGCCGTGGCGCCGGCCGGCAGCTTGCCGGTGAGCTCCATGCCCACCACCTCGGGCATGAGCATGTAAATCGGCTGACCCAACATCACGCCTTCGGCTTCGATGCCGCCGACGCCCCAGCCGACGACGCCCAGGCCGTCGATCATCGTCGTGTGGCTGTCGGTTCCCACCAGCGAATCGGGAACGGCCACGGGACCCTGGTGGTCCTCGCGCAGAAAGACACATTTCGCCAGGTACTCAAGGTTCACCTGATGCACGATTCCCGTGCCGGGCGGCACAACGCGAAAATTGTCGAACGCATCCTGGCCCCAGCGCAGAAATTCGTACCGCTCGCGGTTGCGGGTGAACTCCAGCTCAATGTTCAACTCGAGGGCCGAGTCGCTGGCAAAATGGTCGACCTGCACCGAGTGGTCGATCACCAAGTCGGCCGGCACCAGCGGGTTGATCTTGTTCGGATCGCCGCCGAGGCGCTGCATGGCGGTGCGCATCGCGGCCAAATCGACGACGGCTGGCACCCCAGTAAAATCTTGCAGCACGACCCGCGCCGGCTGGAAGGGGACTTCGACGCCGTTGGCACCGGGGGCGAGGACGCCGCGGCTCGCGGTCCAGTTGGCGAGGTTTTTTACGTCCTCTTCGCTGACGACGTAGCCGTCGCAGTTCCGCAGCAGCGACTCGAGGAGCACGCGGATCGAAAACGGCAGCGCGTCGATCTTGGTGAGCCCCAATTCTTCCAGCTTCGAGAGGCGGTAGATCCCCGCCGCTCCCGAGCCAGTATCAAAAGTATCGCGGGCGCCAAAGGGATCGATTTTCAAAGTTCGATCGGCCATCGTGATCCATCCTTCTCGTAACAGTTTTTCTCAATACACACAGCGAGCCGTGTCGTCCCCGACCACGGCGCCCGCATCTTACCGGGTTTGCAGGGGTTTGTCTGGGTGGCTCAATGCTTCGCCAGCACTTCCTTGCGGTAGCGGCGCATGACGTCGGAGCGTAGCAGCAGGCCGATCAGCCGCCGGTTGTCGCCCTTGCCCACCTCGACCGGCAGCGTCTCCACGTCGCGAGTGCCGAAGTCGCGGAGGGCCTCGATTAGGTTCTCCGACGGCGAGACCGAGATCGGCGAGCGCATCGCGATGTCCTCGGCATTGACCAAGCTCGGCGAAATATCGCTGTCGAGCACACGGTGCAGATCGGTGCTGCGGATGATGCCGATCAGCTTGCCGTCCGCCATCACCGGCAACCCCTCGATATGCGAGTTCTCGCGGGCGACGCGGATGATCTCGGGCACGGTATCGGTGTGCTTGAGCGAAGGGAATTGGCGGATCATCACGTCGCGGACCATGATGTGGTCGAGCCGGTGCAGGTCGTGGCCGCGGGAAATCGTGCCGCCGCGACGGCTCAGTTTCTTGTAGTAGATGCTTTCAGGCTCGATGGAACGCGAGATCAGGCTCGCCAGCCCTGCCGCGATCATGATCGGCAGGATCACCTGGTAGTTGTTGGTCATTTCATAAACGATGAGTATCGCGCTCAATACGCCATGCGTGGTGCCGGCCACCACCGCGCCCATGCCGACGATGGCGTACACCCCGGGCGCGTTAGAGAATTCTGGGAAAATGAGATTAGCGATCAGGCCGATACATGCCCCGAGCGTGGCGCCCAGATAGAGCGAGGGCGCGAACACACCGCCCGAGCCGCCGCCGGCGAGCGTGATGCTCGTCATCAGTGGTTTCAAGAACACCAGTGGCAAGAGCCACCAGAACTCGGCCCACAACTGGCTTCCCTCGATCAGCACGGTTCGGGTGGCCTCGCCGCCCGTGAGCTTTCCCAGATATTTCTTGGTGGCTTCGGCCAGGGCCGACTGGGGTTTCTCGCCGTTTTGCGATACGTCGAGGTGCAGCGCGTGGTCGACGACGCCGTAGCCAACGCCCAACAGCGGCGGCAATCGCACTTCGTGCTCGTCGATCTGTTCTTGAGATGCCTGCGATAGCTCGGGCGGTTCGGGTGGATAGAGCACGCCCGACAGGCCCACCAACGCGCCGAGCACTAGCGCTCGGTGCCACCAGTTGGGCAACCACTTTGCCGTGAGGTCCTCGGTCTTGTAAAGCACTTTGATAAACCCGGCCGCCGCCAAGCCGGCCAACAGGCCCAGCAGGATGTAAGAGGGCAACTGTTGCCAGGCCCCCGCAAAGTCGTATTTGTCCAACTCGCGGAAAGCGGAGTAGAAGCGGTGCTCGCCGATGTGCTGCTGCACGACGTCGGCCAACACGCTGGCGATGACAATCGGCGTCAGGCTCTCGACGGCGAAACTGCCCAGGATGATTTCGCTGGCAAACATCACGCCGGCCAACGGGGCGTTGAACGTCGCGCTGATGCCGGCCGCCGCCCCGGCGGCTACCAGCACCTTCACATTGCGAGGCGATAGCTTGAACAGTTGCCCCGCCGTGCTGCCCAGGGCAGAGCCGATCTGCACGATCGGACCTTCGCGGCCGACCGACCCACCCGTGCCGATGCAAAACCCGCTGGCCAGGATTTTTACCAGGGCCACGTGGGGGCGAACGATGCCGTCGTCGCGAGCTACGGCCGTGATCACCTCCGGCACGCCGTGCCCTTGGGCTTCCGGGGCGAAGCGGCGGGTGAACCACGAAACGGCCAGCAGGCCGAACGCGGGGATCGCCACCAGTGTCATGATCGTGAGAGCGCCCGACGTTGCTGCTGAGAGGGCCAGGCCGATGCTGTTGTCGGTAAAGACCTCGATCAGCCAGGTGAAAATCGCGGCTCCACAACCCGCGAGAGCTCCGACAAACCCGGCCAGGATAACGGTGAGCGTCCCCCCGGAAATTGTCCCCCGGCGCAAATGGGTGGTCAACCAACCAGAAAGGCGGTCGAGCAGGCTGAGACCGGCGGACGGCTGCGGATGGATGGGGGGCTCCATAAATCGGCGAGTTAGAGGAAGGCGGGCGAGGCAGGTGGGGAGAGTCGCCCTTAGCCTACTCGCAAGAGCGGGCTTGTGCCAGGGCGACGCATTGGCATCCGGGAGACAGACAGCGTCGAGAAGGTGTCATCCTGAGGTCCGCCGAAGGATCTCCTTGGCCCCACCGAACCACGTCACAACGGAGATTCCTCGGAGGACCTCGGAATGACAGCAAGATGCGGGATTCGACCTTACCACCCCGCTTGCACCCCATCGCCAACCGGTGCGGCAGTCACTAAGATGAGGGCTTTCAGACGACCCGGGCCGGCGCCCGGTGGTAGCAGTTTATGGAGCAAGGACGAGCAACCATGACCCAAAGGGCTTTTAATTTTTCCGCCGGTCCTGCTGTTTTGCCCGAGACGGTGTTGGCCGAAGTCGGGCGCGACTTGCTGGCATTGCCGAGCGCGAAGGCGTCGATCCTCGAGATCAGCCACCGTAGCAAGACTTTCAAGGAAATCATCGCCGCGGCCGAGGCCAATCTCCGCCAGCTACTGTCGATTCCCGACACCTACGAAGTGCTGTTCCTGCAGGGCGGCAGCCGGCTGCAGTTCTCCATGATTCCGATGAATCTGCGGGCCGAAGGAGGCAGTGCGGACTATCTGCTCACCGGATCGTGGGGCAAGCACTCCTTGAAAGAAGCCCAAAAGAGGGGCGACACGCATGTCGCCTGGGACGGCAGCGACGGCAACTACACCACGCTTCCCGCCGACGCCGACCTGCAGCTAGACGCCAACGCGGCCTATGCCCACTTCACGTCGAACGAGACCATCAACGGCGTGCAGTTCGCCACCGAACCTGCCGTCGGCGACGCGCCGCTGGTGTGCGACGCGTCGAGCGACTTTCTCAGCAAGCCATTGCAAATCGAACGATACGGTTTGCTGTACGCCTGTGCTCAGAAAAACGCCGGTCCGGCGGGCGTCACGATCGTAATCATGCGGAAGGACTTGCTGGAGCGCTCCCGCGACGACTTGCCTGGCTACTTGAACTATCGGGTTCACGCCGAGGCGGGATCGCTGATGAACACCGCGCCGACGTTTGCGATTTACGTCGTGCGATTGGTGACCGATTGGCTGCTCAACGACATCGGCGGCTTGGAAAAGATGCATGCTCAAAATCAATCGAAGGCCAAGCTGCTGTACGACGTTGTCGATGCCAGTGCCGATTTCTACGAGGGACACGCCGCGGCCGACTGCCGGTCGATCATGAATGTCGTGTTCCGACTTCCCAGTGAGGAGCTGACCAAGAAGTTCGTCGCGGAGGCCGCCGAGCGGGACCTCGTCACCCTGGGCGGGCATCGCTCGGTAGGCGGGATTCGCGCTTCGATCTACAACGCCATGCCCGTGGCGGGCGTCGAGGCGCTGCGTGACTTTATGATCCAATTTCGTGATGCGAATGCTGATTGAGATTTGTGATGACTTTACCGCGCCGGGCTCGGGACGAGCCGGCTCGCTGCCCCCCCTGACCCCTGACCCCTGAACCCTACCTATGCCTGCCGTTGTTGTTTTAGACGATCTGTCCAAAGATGGCCTCGCTTTGTTGGACGCGGCCGAAGGGATTACCTACGAAGTTCGCACGAAGCTTAAAGGCGACGAACTTCGCGAAACGCTCCAGCAGTTCGACGGTGCGATCTGCCGTAGCGGCGTAAAACTCACCGCCGACGTGCTGGAAGGCAACCGGAGGCTGAAGGCCGTGGTGCGAGCCGGCGTGGGGACCGACAACATCGACAAACCTGCCGCCACGCGCGCCGGCATCGTCGTAATGAACACCCCCGCGGGCAACACACTCAGCACGGCCGAACACGCGATCACGCTGTTGCTCGCCATGTCGCGGAACGTCGCCCCCGCGTATCAGAGTCTGGTCGAAGGACGTTGGGATCGCAAGAAATACATGGGTAGCCAGGTCGCCGGCAAGACCTTGGGCATTGTTGGCCTGGGCCGTATCGGGCAGGCCGTCGCCAAACGGGCCCTGGCGCTCGAAATGAAAGTGCTCGGCTTCGATCCCTATCTGTCGAAGGAACGGGCCCAAGAGCTAGGCATCGAACCGCTGGAGTCGGTTGCCGACATGGTTCCGCAGATCGACTATCTCTCGGTGCATACGCCGCTCACCGACGCGACTCGAAACCTGATCGACGAGGAGCAGATCGAACGGATGAAGCCGGGCGTGCGGTTGGTGAACTGTGCCCGTGGTGGTATTTACAACGAGGCGGCCCTGGTCGCCGGGTTGAATTCTGGCAAGATTGCCGGCGTGGCGCTCGACGTTTATGCCGCGGAGCCCTGCACCGATAGCCCGCTGTTCGGCTTGCCAGGCGTGCTCTGCACACCGCACCTGGGAGCCAGCACCGACGAGGCCCAAACCCAGGTGGCCGTGGAAGCAGTCGGGCTGCTCACCGATTTTCTGACCAACGGAACCATCCGCAATGCGGTGAACGTGGCTCCGATCGATTCCAAGACGCTCGACTCGTTGCACGGTTATCCCGACGTCGCGTATCGACTGGGCATACTTCTGGCCGGGGTTCACAGCGGTGCGGCGAAAACTTGTCGGCTGTTGTATCGGGGTGAAATCGCTGATCGCGAGACCAGGGTGCTCACGGCCGCCTTTGCGGCGGGGCTCTTGCAAAACGCCCTCGACGAGGAGGTCAACCTGGTCAACGCCGAGCTGCTCCTACGAGAACGGGGCATCGAACTCTGCACGGAATCGCGGACCGAGATGGGCGCCTTTCGCTCGTCGATGACCGTGGAAGTTTCCACCGATCAGGGAGAACACCAGGCCACCGGCACCGTTTTCGGACACGCCATGCCGCGGTTGGTGGCGATTGACGGTTATCGACTGGAAGCCTATCTCGACGGTTGCCTGCTGGTGTTCGTCCACGAGGACGTGCCGGGGATCATCGGCGGCGTGGGAAACGTCTTCGGCAAACACGGCGTGAACATCGGCCAGATGGCGGTCGGTCGTGCTAGCGATCAACCGGGCGGCATGGCGGTTGGCGTCTTGAATCTCGATGCCGAGCCCAACGCCGAGGCACTGCAAGAAGTGCGCGACCTACCCTCGATCCGCCTCGCCAAGGTGATCCACCTGCCGCCGGCCGGCGAAGTGCCCGGTTGGCTGCAGGCCTGATCGCATTTTTCGGAGTGAGTTCGAGATTTCTGTGGCCACCCGCACTGCCAGGGGGCCGTAACCCCCTGACTATTCCGCTCGTTTCGAGGCGACAAATTCCATGTCACGGCGGCAAAAGGCACCTGCAATCCGCAGACCCCTCACGATCGGCCAGGTTTTCTGGAATTTCTTGATCGTCATTGGGAGGAAGCACCCATTCGGCCCAATTTGTAACCGATATTCTTGCGGAACGGGGTTCTTTTCGCCACTTGTTCCACCATCCTGAAGCAAGCCCGCCCACAAGCTCCCTCAAAGATGATTCTACTATGCAAGCGACACTAAACGCCGTCCCGCTGTTGGATCAAGTTCAAGGCGCTCTCAGCAACAGCCCGCATGTTCCCTCCCATCAGGTACATGTCGAGACCACCGACGGCCACGTGCTCATCGAAGGCACGGTAGGGTCGTTCTTTCAGAAACAGATGGCCCAAGAAGTGGTGCGTCGCCTCGACGGCGTCCAGCACGTTGAAAACCAACTGCAGGTTAGCTGGACGTAAGGACAGAGTCGAGAGTCCAGCGTTGAGTGTCTAGGAGCGTGTCATTCCGAGGAATCTACGTTCCAACTGTGTTGAGGTGGCCAATGAGATCCCTCGGCGGACCTCGGGATGACAGTGTTCGAATCTGAACACCGGTTTCACTCTCGCCCAAAGCAGACGAGGCACATGTCGTCGCTCTGGGGATAATCGCCCGCGAAATCGCGGACGTTCTTCAGCACGTACTGACCCAATTCGTGCGATCCCACATCCTTGTCGCCCACGACCTGCGTCAGTCGCTCCATGCCGAACAGGTCCCGGTCGGAATTCATCGCTTCGCTGAAGCCGTCGGTGAAAACGGTCGCAAAGTCGCCCGGCTGTAGTTCTCGTTCGTAGGCTTCGTACTGGTAGTCGTCGATGACACCCAACGGCAACCCGGCCTCTTCACCGCCGATCTCGATGACTTCCCCCGAACTTGCACGCAACAGGGGCGGCATGTGGCCGGCGTTCACCAGGGTGAGCTTGTGGCTGCGAGGGTCGAGCACTGCCACGACCATGGTTACAAACCGATCGTCCCAACCGTGGCTCGAGAAGGCCGCGTTGATTTGGCCCAATGCCTTGGCGGCATCCGGTTCGCTGGCGAGCCAGAATCGCACGTCGCTGGAGAGCTTGGCCATCAGGATCGCGGCCGAGACGCCCTTCCCCGCCACGTCGCCCACGACCGCGGCAACTCGATCGTCGGGCAGCAAGACATAGTCGTAGTAGTCGCCCCCCACCTGGAGGGCCGCCTCGTAGAATTCAAAAAAGTGGTAACCGGCGACCTCCGGCGAACTGCTCGGCAACAGCGCGTGCTGCATCTGATGAGCAACCTCCAGATCGCGCTGCAGGGCCCGCTGCTTGATCGCATCTTCGTACATCCGCGCGTTGTCGAGCGCAATCGCCGCCTGGCTGGCCACGCCGGCGAGGATCTGTAGATCGAGATCGGTAAATCGGCTGCGCTGGTTGTTCGTATCGATCTGAATCACACCGAGCGGATCGCCGTCGCTGGAGATCATCGGCGCGACAATCAGCGAGCGGATCTGAAAGTCGGCAATGCTCTGGGCCTGGCTGAATCGCTCGTCCGTGGCCGCGTCGGCCGAGAGGATCGCCTTTTTATCTTCAATCGCTTGCCGGACGATCGTGCGGCTGATGCGCATGGAAATCTCGTCGTCCTCGCGGCGCGCCTTGGCTGCCACCGGCACCAGCGGCGCGTCGGGCTTGGGGGGCATGATCACAAACCCCCGGTCGGCCTGCACGAAAATCTTGAACAGACTGTCGAGAATCTTGGGCAAGATTTCTTTCGCCGAGAGGGTGTTTCCCAAGTTGTTGGAAATTTCCACCATCGCCTCGAGTTGAGCCTCGGGCTTGGCCGAGAAATTCCAGGACGATGCCGGGCCGCCACCGACGTCGAGAGTCGCCATGATGCTCGCCGTGGCCGACTCCTCGTCCTCCGCGGTATCCTCCAAGCCACTCTCGATGGCACGCTCCATTTCGCCGTCGTCGTGCAGCGGGGCAAGCAGCGAAGACGCTTCCGGACCGGCTCCACCGATTCGGCTGGCGAGCTGCTCGTTGAGAAACTCGAACAGGATGTCGCAGATCAGCATCTGATCGCCGTTGCGAATCGGGGCCCGATCGCCGACCCGGGTGCCGTTGATGTAGGTGCCGTTGCGACTGCCCAGATCCTGGACGAAGAACTGGCCATCTTCATCGGAGAGAATCACGTGGCGACGACTTACCGCGGCCACTTCCAGCACGACGTCGCAATCGGGGCTTCGGCCCAGGACCCACTTCTGCCCCTCCAGCGGGAACTCCCCGCCGGGCTCCAGCCCTTCGAGTACTCTTAAACTGGCCATGAAGTTTTACCGAACAGGGTTGGACAACGGCGAGTCGTGGATCATTGCGAAGCAACTGCCGGGAAAGGAGAAAGCGTCGGCATCCCGCAATTCTAGCGCCCCATTGGCAGGGGAGTCAACCAACGGCCCTGCCGGCGACAGAAGAACTGCTAATTCTGCACCTGTCATCCCGAGGTCCGCCGAGGGATCTCCATGGCCCTGCCGAACTGTGTCGCAACGGAGATTCCTCGGCGGACCTCGGAATGACAGCGAGGGCAAGAAGCGAATTTGCAGTTCTCCTGCCGCCGCCGACCTTGACGACGGCCGCCTGGAAACGTACCGTTATCTGCAGGTTTCGAGTCTGCTGGCGACGCCTGCAAGCTCACGATGGCCCGTAGTGTAATTGGTAACACTAGGGATTCTGATTCCCTCATTCCAGGTTCGAGTCCTGGCGGGCTAGCTGATTTCCTGCATATTGTGGCGGTTCTGCGGTTTTACCGAAAGAGTCATCCGACTCATACATGCCATTTCTGCCACCTTCCGACGGTTGCTGCATAGGATTCTGCAGCGCGCTGGTCTCATCGGCAATGGCCTGCGCAAAGTGCTCTTCCGTCGTCTGCAGATAGTGCTTGGCGGCGACGGCGGGACTGTTGCCAAGCCACTCGCACACCACATGAATCGGGAACCGCTCAGCTAACTCAGTCTCCCGGGTGCTCCGCAGATTCTGAAACGGCTTGGGCCACGGTTTGAGCCCCGCTTTTCCAATGATGCGATGCAGTTGAGTCCGCAGGTTGCTGTTCCCCTTACGGTATCGGGTGACTATGTGCTCGGACCCTTCCGGTGCCTGGCCGTATACCTCGTCAAGATAGGGGCGCAGCTCGGGGAAGATTGGCATCACGCGATAAGCCTTCCCGAGGTGGTGCTCCGTCTTGGGGCTGCGGATCGTCAACCGGCTTTGCTCCCAATCCAGATCGCCCCACTTGAGCGTCAAGTGCTCAGAAGGGCAACGTAGGCCCCCGTAGCGGCTCAGAGCGAATAGGAGCCGCCACTGGGCAGGCGGTGTGCCGTAGACACAAGTGTGGTAAGTCTATCGCGCGTCGACCGATGCCGCGCGCCCGAGCAGCCAATAGGTCTTCATTTCGCCCTTACCCTTAATCTCAACCGTCCCTCGCTCCTCGGTCACAAAGTCGTCGTCGAGCAACGCAGCTACCCGCTCTGAAAGCTGGATTCGCCCCGGCAGGCTGCTCGATTCCATGCGGCTGGCGGTGTTCACAGTATCGCCCCATACATCGTAGACAAACTTCTTGATGCCAATGACGCCCGCCACAGCCGGGCCGGTGTGGATGCCTATGCGGATGTTGACCGACTGCTCCGTTTCAAGGTTGTATTCTGCAACCGCCTCCAGCATGTCGAGGGCCATGGCGGAAACGTCTTTGGCGTGGCCGTCCTGCAGTTCCGGTATTCCACCGGCGACCATGTAGGCATCGCCGATGGTCTTGATCTTTTCTAGCCCGTTCCTTTCCACCAAGTCGTCAAAGGCACAAAATATGCGGTTGAGACGTCCCACCAGTTCCGTGGGCGCGACTTGATCTGACAGGGCAGTGAATCCAACAATATCGGAAAACAGAACCGTGGCCGAATCAAAGTGGTCGGCGATGACCACATTGTCTTCCTTGAGCCGCTGAGCGATTGACACAGGCAAGATATTCAGGAGCAGCTTTTCCGATTTCTGCCGCTCCAGCTCCAATTTTACCTCGGCCGTGCGAGCCGCCTCGCTGTAGACATACGACATGATGGCGAGAATCGTAAAGGCACTCGTCACATTGGCCATGAGAAACGTCTCGCGGACGGCAGGTCCTAGGTCGACGTGCGGTATGTTCCAATACTGGACCTTGTAGTAGAACCCCAGGAAAGACACCAAGCAGACGACAAACATCGTTACCGGTACTATCATTGACTTGAAATTCATCATGAATGCGAAGGCGACGATCACCAGCAGGAAGTATTGAAATCCGTAGCCCCATCCCAAGTAATAAATCGCCAGATACTGATGCCCGACGACCTCGGCTGAACCGATCACGACTGCCGTGAGTACGGCGCCCCATCTGCACAGGATTGCGATGTTGAAGATCCAGATCAGCACGCTGCCGACGTTGATCAGACTGAGCGTTGTGAAGCCAAGACCGCGGAAGATGAAAATCCATGACAGGTGCAGAAGCAGCGCCATGAAGTTCGCAATTAACATCGAATAGTAGGTGCGATGATCGTACCTATCAACGTTCTCAGGCACGGCGAAAGTGCAATTCATCTTTATCTGAATTGAGCGAACCGCGGTTTGGAGAAGTGTGGACATGCTGTTCCTGCTTGGGGAAAAATGGCGTTTAGCGGGAGATTTCCGCAAGTAAATCATTGAGTCGACGATCGGACTGGAACCTGAGTAGTACGATGACGAGCGTGCCGAAATTCTATCAATCGCTCATGCAATACCAAGTAGCTCCTTTGGGGCGAGTTGGTTGAATCCGAGGCCACTCATTCGCCAGCCACCCCCAACCACCACACTTCGGCCAAACAGAAGTTCCTTTCAGCCGGTGCATACATTAACATATACGTTTGAAAATGGATCTCGCACAAGACAATAATACCGGTGTCAAACGAAAATATTGCTATGCCGCAGCCAATTCTTGTTAGCAGGAGACCAGCGAACACGGTGCTCACATTTGTCTGTATTGTGCTGACTTCTGTGAGCCAAACATGGGCCGACTTTCCTGCGTCTCAGCTAGTTCGTCTTTCAGATGGGCGATCGCTCGAATATGCCGAATATGGAGACACCTCTGGCCCCTTGGTGTTGTATTTTCACGGCACTCCTGGTTCCCATTTAGAAGTACATGCTGCGGCCAGTGAGATCCATGCTTCGGGTATCCACATCCTCGCCATCAATCGCCCTGGCATAGGAAGATCGAGTTATCAGTGTGGGCGGAGAATCGTAGACTGGCCGAAGGACGTTTCAGGATTCCTAGAAGCTCTAGGTCGCGGAGATGAGCAGTTTGGAGTAGTCGGATTTTCCGGGGGAGCCCCTTATGCCTTGGCTTGTGCTCGAAGTATGCCCCACCAGATCACACGTGTCGCCATCGTTTCGGGGCATACGTCTCTAGGAATACCAGGAGTTGTTCCTGGGGAAGAAGATCGCTCCATGAGCCTATTCCTGCGCCGGCCCAAATTGGCAAAAATAGCCGTCGAGATAATGAGACGCCGCCTGCATCGAAAACCGGATAAGATTGTTGCGCGCGTTATGAAGAAGTGGGACTCTAACGATCGCACCCTCGTAACCGGCGATCCCTCCATGCGAACACTTCTTGTGGGGAGTTTGAATCAGGCAACTCTATGCGGAGGTCAGGGAGTTGTTACAGACGCGCAACTGTTAGGCAGACATTGGGGCTTTGCTATCGACGATGTCTGTGGTCCGCCAATATCCATCTGGCATGGCCAATGCGATCGCATTGCGCCGATATCAATGGGACGATATTTCCATTCGCGACTCGTTGGCAGCACTTTTCATGTGGATCCAAGTGCAGGACACATCACGATGCTAAAGTGGCACTGCGAAGAGATACACAATGAGTTCGCCAGGTAATGAAACTGGGGAGGTGGATCAATACTGCAATCTCTAACCTGTGAATCCACATTCACGACAAACCATCACACCACGGCTTTGCTACTCAGTCGTCTCTGCTGCATCGTTCTTTACAGCGCTATCGCCGGCATCCTCAGTCGCGGTTCCCGACCCTTCCGAGTTGCCCACTTGCTCGTCGAACTGCTCCGCCTGAGTCGCGGGAACAATCGGCTCGCTTTCGTTAGAACTGCAACCGATAATCACGAGACTAAAGCAAACCACAAATAATAAGTCACTGATTCGTTTCATTGTCTTGTTCCTCCTACCCGCATACGTTGTTTAAGCATCCCGTTTCACGGCAAATCGAGATCGCACCACCAGAATCAGTTACCCTATCCCTGTAGGTATCTGTATGCAAGGCATGAAAGCTGGCGACCCCAAGGAAACCTTCATTGCGCATGTCACCCATTCTAGCGGTTAGCCGCACGTGGCCTCAAGCTAGGGAAGGAGGGGTTATCGTCCTTCGGTCAAGAGAGACTGCCTGCAGATACGGCAGCTCTCAACTGGCACAGGAGGCGTTTGAGGTGGACCCCATTGTTTGGACAGCAAACGGGGTTGTTTAAGGTGTAGTTGGTTGTGGTAGGCCCGGCAGCCCCCTCCCAGGGCTGGCGCGGCCGGTTTTCGTCAGTTTACGCTCTGACTACGTGCAGGGCATCTGGCAGTGCAAGTCGAGGCTTGTTCTAGCCTTAAGAGTTCGGCCGAATATTTTTACCATACGCCACCTTATTCCTCGCCCAGGATCTAGCTTGCCATTCGGCTAACTCAGACCTTAGAGTTACTGAGTGAAATCAATTCACCCACCTCGAACTACCTCAGTTCGAATGGAATGAGAGCGCATTTCAAAGCCCTTTTTCGCGAACGCGGGACAGCACATTCTCCGGTGAATTCACGGCTAGAGTGTCACTAGAACAGGTTTTGAAACGCCCTCTAGTCAACAAAGCAGCTGAAGACTATTGAAATGTTTGCCGTGGGTGGTTAGATTGAGGGCTTGTATGCTGGTTTTGGCCGACCATACGAACCATTTGAAATATGTCTTCGAGTATCAATTCCATTAACCCATGTGTCTAGAATGGCAACGCCTTCAACACTTGGTATTTCAAAGCGGATATCAACACTATTCGCTCTACAGGTGCTGCTGGTTTTCGTGGCCGTGGTCGGCTGCAGCGGCCGGGGTGATCGTTCCGAAACGGCTCAGGTGTCAGGCACAGTGGTCGTTGACGGCAAACCTCTCCCGGCCGGGCGTATCGTATTCCAGTCTAAGGTTACTCGCATGGCAATTGGCCGCATTGAGGACGGAAACATCCTTGATGTCAGAACTTATGAAGAGAACGATGGGGCTCCCGTTGGTCTTCAGAGGGTCGCCATTAAGCCCCACGTCGATGAGAGCCTTGGCATGAACGACCCGGTCAAGGCCGCTGCCCAGATGAGAAACTCCCGCGTTCCGATGCGATTCCAAAGCACGAAGACGTCGCCCCTAACTGCTGAGATCGAGCAGGGCGAAAACGAACTGAAATTCGAACTAACGAGCGAGTGAACCAAGGTTCGATTGCTTCAGACGGTCCTGGCCATCATGATCCCGCCATGCAATCGAGGTCGCAGCTGGTCCCAATCAAATCACGATTGCTCCGCTGCTCTTCCTCTCACGTTCTGACTGAAGAAGATGAAGGAACAGCCGGCCAGAAACAGCATGGCGGCAGCAGGCTCGGGGACGGCAGCTGAAAATGGCGACATGTTGCTCGTGCCAGCATGCTGCTGCCAGATCAGAAAGTCTGCTCCATCACTGTTGCCGTCTCCATTGGCGTCGGATTCTCCGTTTATGCCGTAATCGCTCTCCCACTTTGCGAGATCCGCTCCATCGATCGTACCGTCGCGATTGAAATCAGCGGTGTGCATGACCTGGGCCGTCAGCAGCTCCGGAGAGTATTCGAACTCCCAGGTCAACAGATCATCAAGCGCCGGCAAGACGACCGAGTCAAAATCCGAATAAGGATCCGTGAACGCGATCAGTTGGTAGATGTCTCCCCACTCCGCTTGTTCGCCAATAGGCAACGACACTTCCAGAGTTCCGTCGAGCGCCGAGTTGGCGCCGATGGTAATCGAAGGTAACAAGCCAGCTTCGATGGCCAGAGTACCGCCGCCCAGGGTAAACGAACTGCTTAACGACAGTTGTCCCGCCCCGGTCTTTTCCAGTCGATGCCCGTTTGCCTGCAGAGAAAGGTCGACACCCAACGAAGTGCCGGGCAACAGCTGAATTGTAGCATCACCGTCCAGAACGACAGGAACGAGCAAAGTTTGATCCCCGTCGCGCACATCGATCCGGGCCGTGGAACCGGGGTTTTCAACCCTCAGTGTTCCTGCGCCCAAGATCCGATAAGCGAACTCACTATCGAATGTCACCTCAGTGACCGACAGTTCGCTGCCAAGCGTGATGGTGCGATTCTGGGTGAGTACCGGGCCAAAGTAGATGGCGACGTTTTTTTCGATAAGGGCGTCCTCTTGCCAATTGGCATCATCGCTCCAGTTGGCGTTCCCATCAAAGGTCCAGGCCTTGGCACGAGGCACGTAGCGAGCTTCCTGCAAGTAGGCATTGTCGAGATACACTTTGCCGTTGCTGCCTGTGCCTACGTTGTCAAATCGCACACTTGGTCTAACAAACCGTGTTCCCGCAGGAGCCGGCACAATGGCCGTTCGGTGAGTGCGGAAAACGGTGTCCTTGGAGAAGGACGACAGTAGCTCAGAAAAATCGAGTACAGATGCGTGCACCAGGGTCTGGCCATCGGCCCCATAGAATTCCAGGGCTATATGAGTGTCTGCATCATAAACCTGGCTGAGAGACTCATTATTCTCAAGCATCATGTCGAGTGAAAACTGATAGGCCACGCCGGTAAGGTCGACCTGGCTGTCACCGATGCCTTCCTGCCAAACGGCGCCGCTGTTACCGACGCCGTCGGTTTCGAGCACGCCGCCTCCGCTCCCGTCCGACGTGTTGTCGACCGAACTGTCAAAGTGCGCCGAACCAGAGGACTTCCAACCACCCGACAGCGTGCTTGAGATCGGTGGTTCACCGCCGCCAAACGAGAAGTTGGCGTTCCCAATCTGATTCGCTCGGTGGTGAATGACGATCGTGGTGACTGATGTACCCGGCACATTGGCTGTGATCTGGTTGCCCAGAACGTCGGCGGGCCCGAGGCTGCCGTAATTGAGCAGACTGATAGTCTGAATCACCCTTGTGAAGGCCGGAGTTTGGTCAAGCAGATTATAGACTTTAGCATCAGCCGTGGTCTCGTCGTTGGTCAACACAAGCACCGTCGTATCGGTGATGGGATCGTAGGCGCCGACCGTCTCGGCCTCGTTAAGATCCAGGATGTGTGAACCAGGTCGGATATACGACGTGAACTGCCGCATCACGTGGTATTGTTGTCTGATGTTGTACTGGCTGCCAGTCTGTTCGTGGTCGGCGTGTACCAGACCCCAGCCAGCAAATGCATAAGAGATTGGCTCCACCACCTGCCAGTACGTCCATCCCTGAGCGCCCATGACATTGAGATCGGCCGTAATGCGGTTGGCCAGGTTAATTCCTCCGGAGAGCCCGCCGGTAGAGTTGTTGCCATACTCGCTCATCAAGAGCCGTTTGCCGTCGTTGGCCGCCGTATTTCGAAGCTGCTGTTCCGCGGAAGTCGAGCTGCCGTAAGTGTGCGTATTTATTTGTGTGATGAAACTCTTCGTATAAGAATTGAACTGGTTGTAGCTAGACACGGTGGTGCCGGTGGCGACTTCATCGGGTGCCGCGAGCCCCTGGTCGATGCCCTTGCTGGCGAGCGTCTGGCCCACGGTCTCGATGAGCAGTCTTTGATTGTATCCGGAAGAAACGTGGTTTCCCTCCTGTGCGCCGCCGGCCTCCCACCAAGTGCCACTCGGCTCGTTCATCGCTTCGAGCGTCCCGAAACGAATTCCCAGCTCGTCTCGGAAGTGTTTGACGACCTCAGTTGTGTAGTGGGCAAACTCGTCGTAGTTCGAGGTGAGCAAGTTATCGCCGCCGCCAACCGCACCGGCAGTATCCTGACTGATCGTCATCCAGTAGGGCGGGGAATTAGAGAAAGCATCTACTTGGTTGACGCCACGAGCCAGAGCCTCGTCGAGAACTCCTCGTTGCCGAGGGTCGGCCCCCCAGTCCCAGACCCAGGTATTGGGGTCGGATATGCTGCTAGGGGCCGTAGGAACCCATCCGGGAATAAAGGCGCCTGGGCGAAAGTTGCCGGCAAGCAGCCGGTTCTGACCGCCACCGATGTTGTAGCGTAAGGAGTTTAATCCCAGGTGGTTGGGTGAATCGAAGATCAATTTCAAGACATCGGACTTCGCCTGCTGGTTTGTCCAGCCACCAATGTAGTCGCCCCACCACGCCAGAGAAGTGCCCCACGTCTCCAGTCGCTGCTCGCGATAGGGTTCACTCGTTCCGACATCAACCGCCGACGCGTTTGAAGACCATCCCAGGGCAAGCAGCAATAACAATACGCAGCGCAGGAACAACGGATCACGAAAGTACATAGAGCGTGCAACCATCAGAATTCGGAGTCTAAGATTTCCTCGCCAGCTCGCGAGCAGAGGCCCATGTACGTGTCGTGATCTATGTTCTCGCTAATGTAATGGACCGATCCGTCACACATCACGAACTGAGCCCCACCAGGATGAAGACTCCGGAATACGTTCCCTGAGAACCATTTTGGCTCCCCGCTGAGAGAGCCCCACTCTTCTTCTCCGAGAAGATAGATCTCGTTGTCGAAATTGATTGGGTAGGAGGGCGTCGCCCAACTCTGGGTACCCAGGTTCTGGGAGAGGCTCCAGATCCCGACGCACTCACCCATGGCGACGGTATTTGACAAGCCGTCAGTGACTTCTCGAAACTTCGCTGCCCAGCCAAACCGTCCGATCACACCGCGCAGTGGATAGTTTCCTTCGGCGTACCCGTCATTGAAAAAAGCATTACCACACGTCGGATAAGTTGGATAGGGAATGCCACGGACTCTGACGGTAGGATCCATCCCTTCTCCTCCGCAGAAATAGTCGCCGACGTTCACGGCGTAATCCGCTTCGGCGATGGGCAGTGACGTCTGCTCGTTTTCCCAGATGTTTTCGGGATTGGAATTCGAAGGGCACAAGAACATCGGCACGGGTTCTCTGATTGCATCCTGCATGAGGGCCGGGTTGCTGCCTTGCAACGCCGGCTTGTCAAAGTCGGCCATCTCGTAGAGATTTCCCCCTTCCATGAAGGGAAGGAGTTTCATGTTGCAGCTCCAGTGGCTCCAATAAATCCACCCGCCCGCATCGTCTCTCAGGGGCGCCCAGAACTCGCCTGCCGGGAGCCGACCGTTGGTATCGTGATAGTTCTGTAGTGCCAGACCAATCTGTTTCAGATTATTCTGGCATTGGATGCGCCGCGCTGCTTCTCGGGCAGCTTGAACGGCTGGCAGCAGCAATGCAACAAGAACACCGATGATCGCAATGACGACCAAGAGCTCAACCAAAGTAAAAGCTGGTTTGGCTGGTTGATGGCGGAACCTTTTCATAAGTCTCAGTTTATCCTTCCGAGACAGAGCAGTAGCGACAAGCATCCGGTTCAATGCCTGTTCTGATCCCTTGCCTCTAGAACTCCCCCGAACGACTGCCCAGGGCAGCCACAGTGTTTCCAAACGTGTTCGGTTCTCTGACTCAAAGGATCATCACTCTCGAACTGAGAGGGACAATCCGCTTTCGTTCATTTGCGCGACACTCTCGGCAACATGGATATGGCCAGAAGTGTCAATAGCGTGATGCTCGCTGGCTCAGGTACGCTGGTGACCGCCGCTGCAAGGGGAACTCCGCTACCAAGTTGTCTCTGCCACCAGAGGAAATCGTTTCCGGTGCTCTCTCCATCGCCGTCGGCGTCCGAGCCACCATTCACTCCGTAATCGCCTTCCCATTTGGTGAGATCGTCTCCGTCCACGACACCATCGTTATTGAAATCGGCCTCATATGCGCTGATAGCGTCATAGACTACGTTTCCGCCGATCATGCCCATCGTGGCGTCGTGGAACGTAAAGATCAGATCTTGCTCTGGAGATCCTGCCGTGTTGAACAAGCCTGCCAGATCGAACGAAGCGCCCGGGCCTAGCGACATGGAGTTTTCGGGATTCAATTCCGAGAGCCTAGTGGTACTGATGTTGGCCTCTTCCCAGCCGATCCCACCCTGGTCTGTCAGACTGTCCCAAGAGGTGAGCAACGTTCCAGAATCAGACCCAATGCTGTAGCCGTCGAGCTGCAAGGCCGTCAGCGAGTCATTCACGATTCGACCGTTGCCGGTCGTGGGATCGACAGTGAGCAGTAAGTTATTGGTGATTAGGTCACCTTCGTACTCGATCAGTCCCGTGACTGTCTGGCCATCAGGTTCGCGCCGGTAGGTGAAAACAAGGTCTTCGGTAATCGGCGTGCCAAAGGCCGGTACGATCTGGCTGTAAGGCGTGCCAAGAGAGGTCGAGGAAGTGGCAGGGAACGATGCCGAACCACCGATGTTAGGATTTAACTCAGCCAACAGATTAGCGGAAGGATTGGCCTCTTGGAAACCCGGTACCGCTTGATCTGTCAGGCTGTTCCAGACGCCGCCGGCTGGGTTGAGCGCCCCACTGGCCGATTGGACGCTGTACCCCCCCAAGGCCATGGGGGTGGCGGTCACATTGTCGAGAGACATCGTGCCGGACTGACGATTGACTTTCAGAACCAGTACCTCCTCCAGCGACACGTCAACAAGTGTATTGCCGCTGGTGGTCTGCGACACGATCAAGGTCTGCCCCGGTCCGAATGTGGCGTTCGTAGTGACGGTGGGAGCAAAGCCGCCGGTGACTGTGCCAGCGTCGACGAGGGTCCAGGAATTGCCCACCGAAGGTACGTACCCATTGAACTCGACGTTCAACGTACCGTTGAGCTGGGCGTTGCCGGTGACCTGAATCGCCGAATGGCTCAATCCGGTGATCTCGGCAGTCAGTGTATTGGTGCCGCCGAAAACCAGATCATTTGTAACGGTGAAGTTGACATTCGGGCCGATGATGCGCGTGTCGGCTGATAGGGAGGCGCTGTCGACGGCCACGGTCGTGGTTCCTGCGGTGGTGCCGCCCAAAGAGACGCTGCTACTGCCCGCATTGGACAGGGACAACGACACGGCAGTTAGCGAACCGCCCGGTTCGACAGTCAAGGTACCCGTGGAGACGCTATTGCCGACGAGGACACTGCCAACCACGTTCGACCCAGCCGCGTTGACGAGGCTGCCGCCGTTTCGAATCTCAAGTGCGCCAGTGTCCGCGCGACCCAAGATGACGCCGCCGGTCGTGGTAGATGCGGGGGCATCCAGATATGCCGTGCCGCCGTTTTCGATCACACCAACTTCATCGAACGACACGTCTGGAGTGGCCGCAAAAGGAGCCCAGTTGGCTCCCGTATTCCAATTATCGATGACAACCGGCTGCCAGATCTGTTCGGTTTGCGCGGTTGCCTGCCCGGCCAGGACAAAGACACTCACGCATGCCGCTACTAAGGTGAGATGAGTCCTCTTTTGCAGTTTCACAGGTATGCCTTCCCAAAGGATGTTCATTTTGTGTTTGAGGGATTCGTCTACCTCCGGCCCGACAAGCTCAGCTAGAACTGCCGTGGCGACGCATCAGCAGGCCGGCGACAGCGCCCATGGCCAGCAAGACAGCGCCACACGGCTCCGGAACGCTGGCGGAGGAACCACCGGTGAATGGGAATGGGTAGTTGTCCTTCCACTGGCCGAAGTCGTCGAAGTCGACGATTCCATCGGCGGTCAGATCCCCATCAGTTCGGCTAGCACCCGTGTTGTAAAAGTTATCTCGAATGAATCCGTAATCAATCAGGTCGACGATGTCGTTGCCGTCCACGTCGCCAGGTGTGACGACCGTACCATCAGAGATCGACACATTGTCCACTATCCCATTGTTCCACCAATCCGGAGTGATGGTAATTCCGAGCTCACTGCCAACGACGCCGCTGTTGGCACCGCCCACGGTGGAGAACGAGATCGAATAGTCCGTGACAACGTCCTCGGCGATAGCTTGAACAGGAGAGGCGACAATTACCGCCCACGCATTAGGATCCGAAGTGTCTTGCAGACTGAATGGCACATCCGAGCCACCATCGTAACTAAGCATACTGACCGTCAGGGTATATTCGGTCTCGTCCAGGACAACCAACTCTGAGTTGATCCACATACTTGTCCATCCAGCAGTGCCCCCAACGCCATCGTCCCCCCACCAACTATTGTACTGAACCGCGTCTGGGCCGGGATTCGCATCGAGGTCCACGACCTGCAGGCCTCCTGTCAGGTCCCCTTCTTCAGCAGGATCATTCGAGGCCTCGATCCAGACATCAAGACTCGACATGTCATCATTCCAGAGCACCACAGCTTGAGCGGTGTTGGCCATAAGCAGCACCGCCATGGCCATGAGTGATGTTTTCCAAACCTTTTTCATCAGAGTCCTCCGTCTCAATCTAGGGAGCCTTGAATAATTGTCTAAGCGGGATAGGTTTCTTTGCCAGAAGTGGTCTCAATAGGGACAGCTGACGTGCCTCGGGCGGCTTGACCACCCGAGGCATCCAAAC
>CAXMSB010000066.1:0-1635 GCA_964195615.1 uncultured Granulosicoccus sp.
GGGTCGGCTGGATCGAGGAAGTTCCGGGTGTGAACTGCCAGGAACGTTCCCGCCAGGAGTTGCTTGAGACTCTTCGAGAGACCCTGCGGGAAGCTCTGGAGTTCTGATTTCTAGCCGAGAAGGAAGGCGCGGGCAACCGAAACGCAAAAAGGCGAGTACGTCCTCGAGGCCACGTCCCCGAGGCCACGGGTGTCATGGATTCGGGGCGGGGAACGGATAGGGCGGTTCGTTCGTTTGTTGTCGTGAGCGAGGCGCAGCGAGATACGTCAACTGATGAGGCGGGTGGCCCAGTCTCTCACAGTGGTTGCGATCTCCTGAACCTGTGGGCGGTCGAGGGGCGCCGAGTCTCCCCACTCGTACCGGAGAAGGACTCCGTACGGATTGAGCTCATCGAGGGAGTCTGCGAACGGTGGTTTCGGTACTCCGTGTTCATCCATGAGGTCGAGGAGTTCGCTCAGATCGTGGGTCTTTCGGAACGCGACTCGGTGCATTGCCAGCGCGGCCTTCAAGCATTTTTCCACGGCCTGCTGGGCGTGAAAGCCAATGGGCTCGTCGTCTACTTCTTCAGCACGGGCCAACACGATCAGGGTGCCGATGTCACGATTCGCCAAGTGTAGAAACCGCAACGCGAGGTCACGCGGTTGTTTCATACAGTTCCTCTCCCTCCGACAGAGCCCAATAGAGGGTGGTTCCTGGTAGTGCCCCCCAATCCTCCACTTCTTTTTCGCTGGCCACCAAGATGTCCACGTGGATCCGCAGAGGACGCAGCATCCGCCGCAGGCGTACCATCTCTCGGCAGCGATCGGGCACCGTCGGTTCGACCACGAGGAAGTCGACGTCGGAATCCGGGCGAGCATCCCCTCGCGCGTGGGAGCCAAACAAGATTACCCGCGCCGGAGAGGCCGCCTCTCCGAGGATTGCTGCGGCCTTATGGATGGTTTCCCTTGGTACCATGCTTTTCTTGCCTCAGATACCGAACGCAGTTGCTCTGTACGTTAGAGGAGAATACTGAGGTGCCGACAATCGGTCAAGAACGCCGCGCGGGGGGAGGGGCGCGGCAGCGCGAGGATGTAGATGCCAGGGTGGCCGGGTGACGGGTGCGCCGCTCCTGCGCCACCCCAGGCGCCCTCGGCACTCGCCAACCGAGCCCCCAAACCTTTCTCACAGAGCGCACGGAGGACACAGAGAAGTTCGAATAAGAAACAGCGCTATTCTCTGTGCGCTCCGTGTGCTCCAGTGAGCGCAGCGATCGGGTGAGAAAAAACCTTGCGCGTCATTTTTGAACGGCTCGTTGTCAGCTGAGGCACAGGGGAGACGCCGCGGCGATTTGTGGGTTCGCTGGGAACGAGTGCCCGTCTTTCGAATCCTTTGTTCAACATCCGGACAGGCATGGTTCATTCGGCCCGGCGGGGCCGGGGTGCGGCCGAGAACATTGCTCGATGATCCAACTGACCCTGGATCGAATATCCAAAGGGTCTATCGCGCACCCCCCCTTCCCCGCCGATGACCCCGTGTGGGCGTGTGGGGCTGATTGAGAATGCGATTGTCAATCAGCCCCACACGGGGTACCATTCCCCCATGATCGAGCGCGTCTTGGGCAAGCGCCTGCGAACGCTGGCGTCCAAATTCCCCGTA
>CAXMSB010000067.1:0-1566 GCA_964195615.1 uncultured Granulosicoccus sp.
CACCGAGCTTCTCACGGAGTACTTGATTTTCAGGCGTGCTGCCTGTCACAACATTCTGGAGTCTTGTGCGCGAGTTCCCGCGCGAGTGCTAGGATTGGGCTCCAGTGCGGATAGGGGTCTGTTGATTTTATGCATTGCATGCATCCGGTTGTGAAGTCGTTTTGGGACGAGAAGGCAGACGCGACAGGAGCAGAGACATGTTTCTCTCGCTTGGTCACGCGGCGAGGTAACGCTGACGGGCCGACGAACTCCTGGGGCAACTGACTTCGATCCGCTCGAGATGGCATGGCTTACCTCCGTTCCCTAGTTCACTCCCGAAGTGGCCAATGACGTGAACTCGGCGCGCATCGCTCCCAACGCGCGAACCAACTTCATCAAGTTGAATGACGTCACCGCCCACAGCCATTCCGTTTTCACCTTCTCCAAGCCGCGCAATAAGAACTGCCGGAGACCCATGGTCGCTTTCAGAATCGCGAACGGCGTCTCTGCGATAGAGGAACGCTGGCGATAGACCTGCCGCCCGGCAGCCGTCGACATGCGAGCCGCCGTACGCTCATGCGCTGGCTCGTATTCGTCGCGCGTAATCGTGCGACCACCTTTGCTTTTACCAGAAATACAGGACGCCACTAACGGACAGCCTTCGCAACTCGTGCAGCGATAAATGCGAAGCTGAATGCGGACGCCGCCGCGTTCGACCGACTTGGTTTTCTCCAGCGGCAGGACGCGGCCTTGCGGGCAGTAATACTGGTCTTCGTCCGCCGAGTAGATGAAATTCGATTTGTCGAGTTGGCCTTGCGAGTTGCGTTTCAAAGCGGATTGCTGCGAGGCAGGCACCGGTTGCGTAGGGTCTTCGCGATCGGCCGCGTCGCCCGGTTGAGGTTGGTTCGAGGCCGCAGGAGCGTAGAATTCCACGCCCCGCTCTTCCATCTCGGCCATCACTTGCCCGCTGTTGTTCCCCGCGTCGGTGAGGAACTTCTCCGGCTGGACGCCGAAATTCTCTTCGATCCGATCGACCGCCGCCGCAGCCGCCGAGCTTTCATTCACTTCCGCCAGCACATCCGCATCGACAATCATGCCGCACTGCCCGTCGGTCGTTGCCACCGGAGTATAGTTGGGAGCATAGCCGCCTTCTTTGTTGGGCATCACTTTCGAATCAGGATCGGTGGTGGGAACTTGAGCCGGATTCTTGTCCGGATCGATGCCTCGCCTGCGGCGTGCCTGGTCGGCTTCTTGCACTTGTTCCAAAGCTTGAGCGAGCCGCGTTCGACGCGATTGCACGTCGGCGATCTCCGGCGGCAAGTGCGTGGGTGAATCGGGGCCGGCTTCCGCGGCGTCGTGGGTTTGCAACTCGGCCATCATCTGCTCGAAGACGGCGTCCAACGCTTGCAGTTTCTTCTCCAACGTTTTGGCGGTCAGCGTCTTGTAACGGCTGTTGTTGGCTTTGGCTCGCGTGGCGTCGAAGCCGACTTCTCCCAAGCGGATCAATCCCAACGTCATGGCGATGCGACCAATCTGGCGGAAGAGACCTTTCAGCGGTTCTCGGAACTTGGTGCGGAACTTGGCGAA
>CAXMSB010000068.1:0-2099 GCA_964195615.1 uncultured Granulosicoccus sp.
TCTAACCAGAGCAGAACCCACTGGGACTTGCCACTCCTGCTTACTCCTGCTTCTCGTGGAGCCCGTACTGCTTGTTGATCGCGTCGTAGGTGGGCTGAAGCACCTTCTTCATATTGAGCCTGCCGCCCGAGATCTCGGGTGAGTAGGGAATCCTCGTCGCCGCGTCGGGTACCTGTGGCTTCTCGGTGGCGGGCGGGGGCCAGACGTCTTCATCGACAATTGCCATGCGCACACGAATGTCGTCCTTGGTGATGTTCCAGACCATGTAGTCGATGGACAGACTCAACGGGCCGTCGTAGGTCGTGCGGATGCGATCATTGATCGACGCCGTAGTATCGAAGTCCTTGAAGAAGTGATAGGCGACCGCCATGCGCGGCTTGATGATCGACATCACTTTGCCAAACGCTTCGGGCGCTGTGTGGATCTGGGTGCCCACGGCTAGAGCGCTTTGCGGCGTGAACTTGAACTTCTCGATCATGTCCGGCACGGCGACGAAGCACTCGTGAATCGCCACGTCCGCGCCCTTGGCATACTTCGCATACCACTTGTTGGGATAGGTATCCCCGCCAAACACGAACTTGAAACCGTTCCATTCGACGACGAAACTCACCGGACCGTCTAGCGAGTGGATGGCGGGGAAGGACCGAATCGTCACCCCATTTTCCTGATAGATGACTTCGTTCATGCCCATGTAGTCGAACTCGGTGACGTCCAAGTGGTATCCGCGAGGGTCGGTCAGTCCTCGGCGACCGTCGAGGTCCCAGGTGAGCGCTTTTCGTAAGTGGTCGAGCGCGTACTTCGTGCCTCTCTCCGGCGTCTCGCCGCTTGGCCCCCAAACCCGTAGCGGCTTTTGCCGGCCGGCCAACGCACCACCGACGAACAGAGCATCGAGGTCACCGAAGTGGTCGGTGTGAAGATGGCTCAAGAAGACCTTGTCGAGGTAGTTGTAAGGGATCTGGAGTGCGGCGACGCGCTCGGCCGATCCGGTCCCGATGTCGAAGATGAATTTGTCGCCGTTGCCGAGCTCGAGGAGCCAGCACGAGGCTGCTTGCTTCGGACGAGCGGTGGGCATGCCGGTGCCGCATGCGATCAAGCGCATTTCGTCCGGCCCAAGGTCCTCGCTGTTCGGAGCGTAGAAATCACGAGCGCGCGCCTTGACGGGCGAATACTTGCTGGCTGTGCCCGGATCCGAGCCGGCTTGATCCGGCTGCGCAGCTTGTTCGCTGTCCCCCGCGGCATCTGGCTGTTCGGCTGGAGCCTGCGCTTCGGGCTTGGGCGGCGTGCAACCGAAAATGTATCCGCCGACCCCCGCAAGGAGTGCGGCAATCAACAATGTTGGGTGCGCTCGTTTGATTCTTTCCATCGGCTTGGTTCCCCGCAAGTTGGTAGACGTTCGCCGTCGTTCTCCCACGGAGGGAACCTTGGCGTCAACTGGCCGGTCACTCGGGCAGTTTGAGCAAACGCATCTTGCGGATGAACACAGCGATCACGAACGCGAAGTACGCAACTAGCACGGTCATGAACGCGCCGTTGTCCAGATTGGATCGATGAAGGTTGACCAAGCTTGGCGGTAAGTGGCGTATCAGAATCGGGCTCGCAAAGACCGAGGCCACGGAGCCACCGCGATTCCCACGGTCAGCAGCAGCGGCCAATTGGTTCTGCCCTGGCGTCCCCTCCCCATACCTCAACAGTTTTCCATCCCCCGAGGAAACGCTCAAGATCGCCGTGTGCGGCTCGATTTGGCTGTTGGTTTACTGTTTGTTGTCTTCGCCGCGTCCTGTGATAGGAATCTTCGGCTTTCCTGGCCCCGGAGCGTGTAAGAGATGTCCGAAGAAGCTTTTGATTTCATCGTCGTGGGCGCTGGCTCGGCCGGCTGCTGTCTTGCAAATCGTCTTTCGGCAGACCCTGCCAATCGAGTGTTGCTGCTCGAGGCCGGGAAGAAAGACAACAACCCACTGATCAAGATGCCCCTCGGCTTCACGCAGCTGATGCACGACGAGAAGGTGACCAACCTCTACACGACCGAGCCTGAGCCTCAGTTGGATAACCGTGAGATCAGTGTGGTGCGTGGTCGCGTGCTTGGCGGCTGTAGCTCGATC
>CAXMSB010000069.1:0-9837 GCA_964195615.1 uncultured Granulosicoccus sp.
AGCGCCAGCTACCCTACGCAGGTTGCCCCGTGCATGAGTCCAAATCCTATTCTCAAATTGCGCAGGAGTTCACGGCCGACGCACTTTCGGCCTGAACCTACGATGCGTCGGAGTGAAACACCGACGCAGATACAGCAGCCCGCAATATCGCATCACTCGCCGCTGCATCAAGCGTCTCGCGACCAACCTCCAGCCGAAGGCTGTAGGAGGCGTCTCCGACGGCGATCTTGGTGCTGCTTGTCCCGTGTGACAATCACGGTCGCCGTCGGAGACGCCTCCCACAAGGCAGAGCCCCGACGAACCCTCACAACCCAGCAAAGTAGTTCCGAACCGCCACGTCGAGCGTCTCGCGGCTGACCTCCAACGGCCGGTCGTGGAACTCGCAGAAGTTGCGCACTTGCCGCAGCAGGTCGCGGGGGTGGCAGTAGCGCAGCGGACGGTCGACCGGGCGGTAGTGCTGCTGAAGAAGGTATTCGATTGCCTGCGGGTCACACTCACAGCCCATTTGCTCGGCGAGTTCCATGAACAGGTCGGCGAACTCCACTTCCCCGGGACTGCCGACTTCGATCTTGTAGGGAATCCGACGCAGGAAGGCTTCGTCGACCAGGTCGCGGGGCTCCAGGTTGGTCGAGAACACGGTCAGCATGTCGAACGGCACCGCCACTTGCCGCCCGCTGGAAAGGTTCAGATAGTCGAACTGTTTTTCCATGGGGACGATCAGCCGGTTCAACAGTTCGGAGGTCGGCATCCGCTGTCGGCCGAAATCGTCGATCACCAACGCCCCGCAATTGGCTCGTAGTTGCACGGGCGGTTCGCAGATGCCGGTCATTGCGTTCTGCTGCAGATCAAGCTGCTCCATGGTGAGTTCGCCGCCGACGATGATCGTCGGTCGGTGGATGAGTATCCACCGGCGATCGAAACGGACTTGCCCCATCTGTGGAACGTCGACTGCCTGGTGGCTGCGCGGATCGTAGAGCCGCACCATTTCGCCGTCGACCGTGATCGTGTGTGGAATCCAGACATACTCGCCAAACGAACTGACCACCCGTTCCGAAACGCTGGTCTTGCCGTTGCCGGGCGGGCCGTACAAAAACAGCCCCCGCCCTTCGCTGACCGCCTGGCCCAATTGGCTGACGAGCGTCGGGTTCAATCGCAATCCGCTAAGCGCGGCCTGCAGATTCTCCATCCGCAGCTTGCTCCGTTGCAGCGACTGCCGAGAGACCGCCTCGATGTAATCCTCCAGCGGCACCGGCGTGACGCCCGTGTACGAGCAATGCTTGGCGAGCCGTCGGGCCCGGTCGTGACCGGCTTCGGTGAGTTGATAGATAAAATCTTCCAGGCCTGCCGAACCCTTGATGCCGATCAGCATCTCGCCGCGCAGCGCTTCGAGCGTCTCGACCGCCAGTGGTCGTGGTAAATGGAGGCTCTCGGCAACTGCTCGTCCGGCAATGTTCCCACGGTACAGCAAGAGCTTCAGCACCAGACCTTCCAACGTCTCTTCGCCCAGCCCCAGATCGGAAAACGACTTCGGCTCTTCGGGAACGAACTTCACGGGTTCCGCAGAGGGTGGCAAGGCGGCGCCGTTGCAGGCGGGAGGCGCCGCCGGTGCGGGGATGTCGGTCGGTTGTGAGGCACTCTCAAGCATGGAATTCGATCGGGTTTGCTGTTTTGGCGAGCTATCCGCCCAATTAAGTTGGGAAGGAGAACCGTCTGAAGCCCCTTGGTCAGAGATGGCGCAATCCGGGCGCAGCATCTCCCTAATGAAAAAATGCGGCACGCAGTACCCGTTGTCCACCTCTGCCTGGGACGAACCCACGCCCACGGCGTCAGCCGCTCCGAAAGCGACGGTTGTCGGGGTCCTGACAGCGGCGGGAGCTCTGCACTGGAGAACGGCAGAGTCCGCCGCCTGTCATCCCGAGGTCCGCCGAGGGATCTCCGTGGCCCCGTCAACTCGTATCGCGACAGAGATTCCTCGGCGGACCCTTCGAGGGACTCAGGGCAGGCTCTCGGAATGACAAATGGGGCAAGCATTGCCGCCCCCACGGCTGATCCGCTAGAATGCCCGATTCGGATAAAACCGCGACTCTCCCCTCCACGGAAGACGAAACGAGCAGCCCCCCATGTTTGAAGCACTCCAAGGCGGACTCGCCGGCGCATTCAAGACGCTGCGTTCCCAAGGCAAGTTGTCTGAGTCGAACATGCGCGACGGGTTGAAGCTCGTCGAAAAGTCGCTGCTCGAGGCAGACGTCGGTTTTGCGGTCACGCGCGAATTCATGTCCCGGGTCACCGAGCAAGCCGTCGGCGAACGGGTGCTCAAGTCGCTCGATCCCAGCGAGCAAGTCGTCGGCATCGTCTATCAGGAACTCGTGAACCTGATGGGGCCGGTGGACCATTCGCTCCACCTGTTGGGCACGTCCGACGTCACGGTGCTGATGATGTGCGGCCTGCAGGGGTCGGGAAAAACAACGACCTGCGGCAAATTGGGCCGGCTGTTGAAGGAGAACGGTCGCAAGCCGCTGCTCGTGGCCGCCGACCTGCAACGCCCCGCGGCGATCGATCAATTGCACGTCCTGGGCGAGCAACTCGACATCCCGGTCTATTCCGACCGCAAGGAAAAGGACCCCATCACCGTCTGCAACGCCGCGACGAAGCAGGCCAAGAAGCTGGGCGCCGACGTCGTGATTCTCGACACGGCCGGCCGGCTGCATGTCGACGACGAGCTGATGGGGCAGCTTGAGCGGATCGACAAGCGGTGCAATCCGCAGCAGGTTTACCTGGTGGTCGACGGCATGACCGGCCAGGACGCGGTCAACAGCGCCAAGGCGTTCAACGAGGCGCTGGAACTCGACGGCGTGGTGATGACCAAGCTCGACGGCGATGCCCGCGGCGGGGCGGCGCTTTCCGTAAAACAGGTGACCGGCGTGCCGATTAAATTCGTCGGCACGGGCGAACATCTCGACGCCCTCGAGGAGTTCCACCCCGACCGCATGGCAGGCCGAATCCTCGGCCAGGGCGACATTCTCACCCTCGTGGAAAAAGCCCAACGCGAGTTCGACGAAGACGAGATGCTCCGCCAAGAAGAGCGGATGAAAAAGGGGGAATTCACCCTCGACGACTTCAAAAAACAGCTCAGCCAGATCAAAAAACTCGGGCCCATGCAAAAAGTAATGGGCATGATCCCCGGCATGGGCAACCTCACCGACGCGATGGGAGACGTTGACCCCGAGCAGGACATGAAGCGGCTGTTCGGCATCATCGATTCGATGACCCCCGACGAGCGTCGCGATCCGACCAAGAACATCGACCAGAGCCGCCGCCGCCGCATCGCGGCCGGCTCGGGCGTCGAGCCGCACGAGGTGAACGACCTCGTGAAGCAGTTCGACGCGATGTCGCAGATGATGACCCAAATGGCCGGCAAGGGAATGCGCGAGCGGATGAAGATGGTCCGCGAGATGCAGGCCACGATGAGCGACCCGAGTGGCCAGCTCAGCAAGAAGAAACAGAGCACCGGCAAGCGGCTCAATCCCAGGGAAAAATCCAAGCTAAAGAAGGAGCGAGAGCGTGAAATGCGTCGCCGCAAGCGGGAAAAGGGGCGGAAATAGCTTTCCCCCTCCCACGGCGAGCCGTGACGTCCCCGTTCACGGCGTCCCCAACACCGTTTTTCGCGGTTCACCCCTTGCCATAGACCCCCCGAATGTGCCACGATAACAGGTTTCCATGACGCCACTGGCGTCTGAAACATCACAGGTGGACGCCCCAGGCGTCCGAGTATTTCAAGAGCCATACGCTGCCTACCCAGGAGTAAGTACGTGTCAGAATTCGCATGAAGAAGATGGGCCGCACCCATCGGCCGTTCTATCGAGTTTGTGCCGTCGACAAACATTCGCCTCGCGATGGTCGTGTCCTGGAGGAACTGGGGACGTATGACACGAGTGTTGCCGACACCGACGCCCGCGCCGTTCTGAAGACCGACCGCATCGACTATTGGCTGAGCGTTGGCGCCCAGCCGAGCGAGAAGGTCGCCGTGCTGATCAAGAAGTATGGCACCGACGGCACGCACAAATCACAGCAGGAAGCCGCCCTGGAAAAATTGGTACAGCCGAAGGTCGTGCCCTCTGCGGGCGTGCCGGTTTCGCTTCCCAAGAAAGAAGAAGAAGCCCAGCCCGAGGAGGCCCAGCCCGAGGAGGCCCAGCCCGAGGAGGCCCAGCCCGAGGAGGCCAAGGCCGAGGCACCTGCAGCCGAAGAAGCAGCGGCAGCCCCCGAAGCTGCGGCTAAGGAAGAAGCAACCGTTGAAGCGGCAGCCCCAGAAGCGGCAGCCGAGGAAGAAACTCCCAAGGAGCAATCCGACGCGCCCAGCGAGTAGCGAGTTTCGCCAATGCGGTTCGATGTGCTGACCCTTTTTCCGGAGATGTTTTCCGGATACATGACCCAGAGCTTGTTGAAGCTCGCCATCGAACGCTCGCTAGTCGAGATCAACCTACACAACATCCGCGACTACAGTCGCGACAAACACAAATGCGTCGACGATCGCCCCTTCGGCGGCGGGCCCGGCATGGTGCTCAAGCCCGAGCCGGTGGTCGAGGCGGTGGAAGACGTACAACAGAAGACCGGCGAGCCGGGGCACCTGATCCTGCTCTCGCCACAAGGAAAGAAACTAGATCAGCCGTTGGTTGAGAAACTGGCCCAGCACAAGCGACTGCTGTTATTGTGCGGGCGCTACGAGGGTTTTGACCAGCGGGTGAGCGACATCCTCCAGCCGGAGGAAGTTTCCGTCGGGGACTTTGTCCTCAACGGCGGCGAGGTGGCGGCCATGGTGGCCATCGACACCCTGATTCGGTTGGTGCCAGGAGTTTTAGGAGACGAAGACAGCAACCGATTCGATTCGTTTTCGACTGGAAACCGTTTGCTGGAACACGCCCAATACACTCGCCCCCGCGAGTACCGAGGCCTGAAAGTGCCCGAGGTGCTCCTCAGCGGCAACCACGAAGAAATCGCCCAATGGCGCGAGGCCGACAGCCTGCGACGCACCCAAGAGCGGCGGGCCGACTTACTGACAGAAGACTGAAAACCTATCCCCTGAACTGTAGCGAGCGCCTGCTGGTGCTCGGATGGTTGCAAAAAGGAAACTACCATGAGTCAACAGATCCTCGACCACGTCGAAAATTCCGCGATTAAGGAAGAGCCGCCCGAGTTCGAAATCGGCGATACCGTCGACGTGCACACCAGAATTCTCGAAGGCGAGAAAGAGCGGATCCAGGTTTTCAGCGGCGTAGTGATCGCCCGCAACGGCTCGGGCTCTCGCGAGATGTTCACCGTCCGGCGGATCGTCGCCAGCCAGGGGGTCGAGCGAAAGTTCCCACTCCACTCGCCTCGCATCGCCAAGATCGAGGTCAAGCGGAGCGGCAAGGTGCGACGCGCCAAGCTGTACTATCTCCGTGAACGCAGCGGCAAAGCGGTCCGCCTCAAGGAACGCCGCACCGACAAGAAAGCAAAGGCGTAAGCCGCAAGGCGCCAGCCGAGCGCTCCCCAGTCTCATCTCAAGCATTGGTGCCATGACGCTACGCGCCTGGCTGCAAGAGCGAATCACTCCGCCGACGCTCGGCGAGCGTGGCGAACGGGCGGCCGCCAAGCTGCTGCGTCGCCTCGGCTACCAAGTCGTCACCACCCGCCGCCGCCACCGCTACGGCGAAATCGACGTCATTGCCGTTGATAATACCACCAGAGAGCAGACGGTGGTGTTCGTCGAAGTCAAAACACGTCGCAGCGACCAGCACGGACGCCCCGCCGAGGCCGTCGACGCCACCCGCCAGGCCCGCCTCACCCGTGCGGCGCTCGCCTTTCTCAAATCGCACGGCCTGCTGGAATACTCCAGCCGTTTCGACGTCATCGAGGTCATCTGGCCCACCGACGCCCGTCGCCCCACGATCAACCACATCCGCGACGCGTTCCCCGCCGCAGGCCGGGGGCAGATGTACAGCTGAGTAGCCCATCCAAGAACCTCGCCAGATTGTGGGTGGCCGGGGCTAAGTCCCGAAGGGCGTGCCCCGGTAACCGTGGCTCACCGGGGCACGCTAGCGATTAGCCTCGGCCACCCCAACGCGGGCTTCTCTTGTTACCACGCCGGAGCGTGGCAGCGAGGGAGGGAGTTGGACGAGCACTCCCCACCCGCTACCATATCGTGGTCCAGGGGCTTGCCCCTACCTCCACTGTTCAACACTTGCCAAGGAGGAGAATCACGTTGAGTTTGCGATCCTATCTAGCGAGATACTCAGCATCCTTTTCTTTCGTCGGCTTGGTCTTCGCGACGCTGCTTTTCGCGGCTTCACTTTCACCCTCGCTGCTGCCGCGCCCCTACCTCGTCCAGGGGCTGCTTTCGGGGCTCTCTTCGGCTGTCGGGTATGGCGTTGGCGTGTTCTTCGTCTGGTTGTGGCAATATCTCGAGATGCCCTCCCCGGAAGCAAGGCTCCAGTTGATTGCCAAACGCGTGTCTGTCGTAGGTGTGGCGCTCCTGGCGATCTCTTTTCTCTGGAGAGCCGCGGTTTGGCAAAACTCGATTCGCACACTCATGGAGATGCAGCCCGTCGCGACCGCCTATCCGTTTCGTGTTGCTGCCATCACGCTCGTTTCAGGAACGCTGTTGATCGCTGGAGGCCGTCTGCTGGGACTCTGCTGGAGCTACTTCGCGAACACACTTCGTCGCCTGCTGCCCCGACGCGTGGCGAATGTATTGAGCGTGATCGTGGTGGGCACACTCGTCGTCTTTGTCGCCAACGGCGTTATCGCGAAAGCGGCACTGAGAGCAGCCGACTCGGTCTTTCTGAAAATGGATGAACTGATTGACGAAGGAGTCGAGCAACCGACCGAAGCACTGGCCACGGGAAGTCCCCAATCGCTCATCCCCTGGGATGCAATTGGCCGCCGCGGGAAAGATTTTATTGCACTCGGGCCAACCCAGAAGGAGATCAGCGAGTTCCGCGGTCAAGAAGCAATGCGGCCCGTGCGAGTTTATGTGGGGCTCGGTGCGCGAGAGACGCCCGAAGAGCGCGCCGAACTGGCTCTCGAAGAATTGAAGCGAGCCGGCGCATTCGACCGCTCGCTATTGGTCGTCGCCACGCCCACCGGCACCGGCTGGCTCGACCCCGGCGCGGTCGACACGCTGGAATACCTCCATGCCGGCGACACGGCGATCGTCAGCATGCAGTATTCTTACCTGCCGAGCTGGATCACCATCCTGATCGACCCCGATCGCTCAAGAGTCGCCGCTCAGGTGCTCTTCAATGAAGTTTACGCCTACTGGAAGACGCTGCCTGAAACGAGTCGGCCAAGACTCTACCTGCACGGGCTGAGCTTAGGTTCGCTCGGGTCCGAATCCTCGGCCGATTTACTCACACTCATCGAGGAACCGATCGACGGCGCGCTGTGGAGCGGTCCGCCGTTCCCAAGTACCACCTGGTCGGCAATCACTAGAGACCGCAACGCAGATTCGCCGGCCTGGCTGCCCAGGATTCGCGACGACCGCATCTTTCGTTTCACTGGCAAAGAAAACTCGCTCAAACTGGCCGGCGACACGTGGGGACCGATTCGCATCGTCTATCTCCAACATGCCAGCGATCCGATGGTCTTCTTCTCGCCATCGTTGCTCTACAAGTGCCCCGACTGGCTCGTCGGCCCACGCGGCCCGGACGTCTCGCCGTACCTGGAGTGGTATCCCATCGTGACGTTTCTGCAGGTAGCGTTTGATTTGCCAATGGCTACCAGCATCCCCGTAGGCTACGGTCACAACTACTCGGCCACGGGCTACATCAACGCCTGGGTCGAGGTGACCGGCGTGGACGATTGGAGCCAGAGCGACACGCAGCGATTGGCTCAGTTGCTCGCCAAATAACCCGGTAGGTCACTGACGGCGCCTGTGGGGGGCGTCTCCGACGGCGATCTTGTCTGGCAGCTCTCGCGACGATCGCCCTCGGAGAGGCCTCCCACAAGAAGCCACCTGGGGCGGCATTTAGTTGGCCACGGGCACGAACGGAATCGCTGGCTGGCAGACCACCCCGAGCTGGCGGGTGGGTAACGTCCGTTTCGTCCAGCGGGCAATTACCCCGCCGCTAGATAACGCCATCTGAAAACTGTAGGCTGGGTGTGTCGCTGCCGCGCCTTAGCTCAGGGGCACAAACGAGTTTTCTTCTCGGATCGACTTTCCAGGGCAGCTCCAAAATCAGGCTATAATTGCAAGTGATGACCGACGTGACGCACATCCTCTCACAAATTGAGCAGCCCATTCTCGCTCACCATTAGGATACATACCACTTATGAGACACTTAACTATCGCTTTGCTGTTGTCACTACTTCTAAACCATGGAGCGCTCTCGGATCCTTCGAGCGGCGCAGAGGCCATCGACGCCGAGCTGGCGCTGAAGCGGCTTAGAGAAGGGAATGCCCGCTTTGTGGCTGGCAAGTCTGAGCATCCCCACGAAAAACCGGATTGGAGACTAACCCTTGAAGAAGGGCAACATCCGTTCGCCATAGTAGTGGGTTGCAGCGACTCACGGGTCCCACCTGAGTTGATTTTCGATCAGGGACTGGGCGACTTATTCGTTATCCGTGTGGCTGGAAACGTGGTCGATATCGATGTGGCAGCGAGCGTTGAATACGCAGCCGACCACCTCGGCACGAGACTGATCCTGGTAATGGGCCACTCGCACTGTGGTGCCGTGACCGCAACTATCGACCATCTCTCCGACACTGGCGGCGAGCCCGCTGAAGTTGTTTCTCTGCTTTATCGTATCGAGCCAGCGATTATAGGGCTACCACGCGAGCTGCCTAGGGAAGAGCGAATTGGCCTGGCCGTCAAACGCAACATGGAGCTTGCAGTACGCCGGTTGTCCCGTGTGCCGGCCCTCCATCGCAGCACACGTGCCGGAAGAGTCAAAATCGTCGGGGCAATCTATGATATGCACACCGGTAAGGTTGAGATCCTAGAAGACCCTGTCATAAAGCTAGAGTAGCCCGAACGTTGACCGCGCGTTGGTGCGTGATCAAAGCAATAGTCGGATGGGTTTATGCACCCCGATTGTCTCACTTATGCTGGCACTAAGCTTGGGGGAAGGTCACAGGCGATAGCAGAGTCCATAGGTCTGGTGCCGCACCTCACGGAGCCCGTCGGAGAGGCCTCCCACAACGGGTTCTCTACAGAGCCCTTCCCCACCCGGCCAAAAGTCGTGCTCGCTTCTCCCAGCAGGATTCGCGATAATCGGTGGGCACACTGTTGAACAGCTCTTTGGCAACTTATTTGCTGCACCGATGGCGCCTGGTTCGGATTCGTGACCTGTAGGGAATGCTCCTCCGTCGCATTCCGCGGGGAGCTAGAACGCGGCGCGTACCCCTCCGCCCGGAATGGCACAGAGGCACATTCCCTACGATTTACGGTGACCGCCCTCGCGCGGAGTTTTGCACAATTGCCCCAGTGCACAACGTGCAAAACGAGGTCACCCTTTTGCCCGTCGACAGCCTGTTCAAACCCCTGCGATTGCAGGCTCAGGCCGGCTGCGAGGCATGCAGAATCGTGGAGTATTGCGCGACAGAACCATGTCACTCAAAACGAAAACTCGGGGAGTTTTGCCCCGTCCGATCACCCATAGACTTCGAGTTTTCCAGTCGGAAAGGAGATTCGCAACGGGCAAGAATCGCTGAATTTATCGTGGGAAATCGTGTTTCCCGGCAATCCGATGCAAAACTAGGCCCCTCGACGTGGCTCGAATTAGGGCTCGAATCAGGGCCCTGCACCGAGAAGCCAAAACGCGGTAGAATGGCGGGGTTGGGTAGCGAGCGGCAGCTACTGGT
>CAXMSB010000070.1:0-39769 GCA_964195615.1 uncultured Granulosicoccus sp.
GTTTGCATCACGTGCGCTGGAGAAGAGAGTCGCCAAGCCAGAGAGCGACAGGGCGGCAGCTAGTCAGAACCAGCGCAACACCCTTCGTGCGATCAACGTGTTCGCCATTGAGCAAGTGGGCAGCCTGAACACCATGGCCCCGAACACCGTAGCACGGCGTGCCACACACTTGCCTATCGCAACGATTGCCAGGACAATAAAGGAGACCTCGGCACCGAGCAGCTTTCTGCCCAAAGAGACCGTCGGTCTACATTAAGCCCACCGCCCTTGGCACGTGCAGGCACAAGTGGGCTGGCTTTGCTCCGGTGTAATTGCGGCCATCTCAAAACGGCGCCATGGCACCAGCAGCAGTGCACAGACATGACATCGGCCAGCGAGCGCCAGGCAGGCCAACCGCCATTCGGCAGACCCACGCGTCCCAGCGCGAACAGAATCAACATTAGTAGGCAAATCTCAAGCATGTCGTACAACATCCGGTAATCCACGAATCAATCGAGTGTCCGGATAGGACTCCTCAGCAACGAACACAAATCACACGACGCCCTCGTGCCGGTCGCCCTTCCCGGGCTAGTCGGTTCGAGACACGCAGTATTTTTCCATATCCAAAGAAGCGGCTTTCCGCCGCTCCAAACGTACTCGAAAGTCATGGTATCAGAATTGATTGACAGTACAAGCCTAACTCTGGCTTGACTTTACAGCTATTTTCCCAATGCTGCGGACTGTGGAAAGTGGGGTCGAGTTTGCGGGTATTCGAGCCCTGCTCTCCCCGGCTTGTTCTTCGCAGCTTTCGCAGTTTCACGGTATTCTTGTTCCTTAGAGCAGCCCCCCTCATGTCGGATTCGACCTCAGCGGTAGTAAAGCATATCTGCCAGGCTTGGCCCGGGGAGGGCTGGTGCGACCTGCACGTGGCGGTGGCCCTTTCGGGAGGGGCTGACAGTGTTGCGCTGCTGCGGGCGGTGCTTGAGATCAAACAGCAGGTGGGTGGTGCGGGTAGTGTGACCGCGCTGCATGTCAACCATCAGTTGCGAGGCGTTGAGTCAGACGCAGACGCTGTTTGGTGCGAGCAACTTTGCCAAACGCTTGGCACATCGCTGATCGTGCTAACGGGCGACGTCGCTCGGCGCGCAGCGGACGATGGTGACGGCATCGAAGCGGCCGCGCGGGCCGAACGATACGAACTTCTCACCCAAGCTGCCGAGGGGCTGGGGGCCCGCTATCTGGTGACCGCACACACCAGCGGCGATCAGGCCGAAACGGTGTTGCTGCGCCTGTTGCGTGGAGCTGGGCTGCGGGGCCTGAGCGGTATCCCGCGCACTCGGGCGTTGACGCCTTCGCTCACTTTGGTGCGGCCGCTTTTGGATTGCTCGCGGGAGACGCTCACGGCGTATCTCGCGGAGCTCGGTCAGTCGTACCGCTCCGACAGCAGCAATCTCAGCATAGCATACACTCGCAATCGAGTGCGCAACGAGCTGCTGCCGCTGCTCAGAGAACAATACAACGCGGAGGTCGACAACGCGCTGCGACGCTTCGCCGCCCAGGCCGAGGATGCCCAGCGGCTGATCGAGGCGTTGGCGGGCGATCTTCTGGCGAAGTGCGAACTCCTGTCGGGCGACGCACAGCTCTCTCTGCTGGCGAGCCCTTTTCACGGTGAGCCGACGATTGTCGTCTGCGAAGCGCTGCGGATCGCCTGGCGCAATGCAAACCTGCCCGAGCAGGCCATGACCTACCAGTGGTGGCGGCGATTGGCCGAATTGGCTGATGAGACGCTCAAGGGCGAGATTTTCAATCTGCCGGCCGGCGTGCGTGCTAGCATCGACGACGATAGGCTTTGCCTGCGGTGGTAGGTTTGCCGGCTGACGGGCGATGCTATCACTGGCCTACGGCTGCCGGCTTGTCTTGACCCCCAGGCGGTGTGGAACCTACGATTCCGCTCCCAAACTGCGCAATCGTGGGTAACCGTGGAATCGGTGCGTCGCCGGTGCACCGACCGCGCGCTCGGTGCGCTGTGCCCCGCAAATGTTGGGAAGGACCCCGCCATTTCCCGCTTGATCAACTTCTGCTGGTTTTTCTTCAAACTTGGCGTGACCCTCGTGTTGGTCGCGGCCGTGGCGATCGGCGTCTACCTATTCACGCGAATGGATGATGAGATTCGCCGGATCGTCGAGAAGAAGCTCTCGGACCACTTCCCGCAGCTCAACGTCAGCGTGGGCGGCGCGCGGTTGGTCGAGGGCCGTGGCATCGCCCTTTATAATCTGACCATTTCCGAAACCTCCCGCACCCGACTGCAGAACAACCTGCTGGTGGTTGACGAGATGATGCTGGTATGCGATGCGCAGCTCAGCAAGTTGGTGAAGGGTCTGCCGATTGTTCAGCGGGTCGTCGTCAAGCATCCTCAGCTCTGGGTTTCTCGGCTGGCCGACGGGCGGTGGAATCTTGAGTCGCTCTTACCTCTGCCCCAGCCGTGCGAAGTTCGTCCGGAGGTGGTGATCCAAGACGCCCAGGTCGCCTTTGCCGACCAGCGGCAGGCAGCGCTCTCGCCGTTGACGCTACGCGACGTGAATCTCACGATCAGCGGCGTGAAAGAAAACGGCGCTCAGCAGCCCGTTGACCTCGCCGGCAGCTTGAGCGGGCCGAATGTCAAACGGGCCCAGTTCCAAGCAAGGTTCGACCCTGTGCAGAACTCTCTCCAAGTCTCCGGTGACGTCAGGCAATTGCAGCTCACGTCTGAAGTGCTGGCCTGGACGACCGCCTACGCCGGGGCTCTTGTAGGGCCCACGGTTCTGCATGGCAGCGTCGACGGCGAGTTCTCCGTGCAGTACCAGATCGGCGGACAGATCCTCCCACAGGTGGACGCGAGATGGCAACTCTCCGAAGGTCGGCTGGAAGATCCCCGCCTGCCGCGACCGCTGACCGAGGTCTCCGCGACGATCGTCTGTGAGGGAACCACGCTCAAAGTGGAAGAACTACGGGGCAACTGCGGCTCGGCCAATTTGGCCCTGACGCTCGAACGTCGAGGTTGGAATCGCATGGCGCCGCTCGCCATGGCGGCGCGCGTCGAGAATCTCATCCTCGACAAGAAACTCTATGGGGCCCTTCCCCCCATGCTGAGAGATCAGTGGGACAAATACCAGCCGATCGGAGTTGTCGACGCCGACGTGCAACTCACGTTCGACGGCACCCGCTGGAAGCCGGCGGCCACGCTCACCGGTCGAGAACTCGCGTTTGAGTCCGACAAATTTCGTTATCGCGTCACGGGCGGCTCTGGCACGATGCACTATCGAACAGCGGAAGGCGAACAGCCGGCCACGCTCGACATCGATCTGCTGGCCTACGGCGGCGGGCAACCACTGAAGATTGTCGGTCAAGTGTTCGATCCGGCTCCCGGCGCACGGGGTTGGGCTGAGATCACGGGACAGAACGTCGAGATCGAGCAGCGGATGATCGGGGCGCTGCCAGACAAAACGCGGGAAGTGATTCGATCGTTGCACCCCGAGGGACGGTTTAGTCTCTACTGGCGACTGGAGCGGACTCGACTGGGGCAGGAGAAACTTCGCAAGTCTCTGCGTTTGGAGCTTGTCGAAACTCGCGTCAACTACGAGAAGTTCCCCTACCCGCTCAGCGGCATTCGGGGGCTGATTCTGGCGGAAGACGACCACTGGACATTTCGGGACCTGGTTTCCGGCGGATCGAGGAGCGTTCAATGCCAGGGCTACTTGCGGCCCGCCACCGTGGGCAAAGAGCTCTCGCTGCAATTCACCGGTCAACAGGTCCCGCTGGACGGCGATTTGAAACAAGCAGTTCCGCCCGGTGTGGCCAAAGCGTGGGAAGAGTTGCGTCCGCGGGGCCAAATCGATCTGACGGCCGACGTCTTCCATGTCACGGGATATCCCAAGCCGGCGATTCGCGTCGCGGTGCGGCCCCGGCCTGAGTCGGCTTCGATCGAGCCCCGGTTCTTTCCGTATCTGATGGAGAAGGTTGGCGGCACGCTCACCTACTACCAGGGGCGTGTGCTAATGGAAGACATGAAAGCCCAACACGGCCGCACGACCGTTCGCACCAACGGCAGCGGATATTTTGCTGAAGACGGCTCCTGGAACGTGCAGCTGGAAGGGCTGTCGGCCGATCGGTTAACCCGTCGTCGTGAATTGGTTGGGGCACTCCCCCTGAAACTGCAGAAGCTCATCGACCAGATGAAACCGACTGGCAGATTCGCCTTGCGGAACTCTTCGATGCG
Organism: uncultured Granulosicoccus sp.; assembly: GCA_964195615.1. Taxonomy (GTDB): domain Bacteria; phylum Planctomycetota; class Planctomycetia; order Pirellulales; family Lacipirellulaceae; genus Bythopirellula. The sequence continues at coordinate 4,235 of CAXMSB010000070.1, forward strand.
TTTTGTCAAGCCGAGCGATCCGACCGCCCCGCTGCAGTCGAGTTGGGACGTGCAACTCGATTGCCATCAGACCGACCTCCAAGTGGGGATCGAACTGCGCAACATCCACGGCACGGTGCGACTGGTTGGAGAGTGCAACGGATCAGAGTGCCGTGAATCAGGAGAGCTGGAGATCGACACGGCCACGTTCCAGGGGGTGCAGTTCACGGAGATTCGCGGACCGATTTGGGTCGACGAAACGAGATGCCTGCTGGGACATTGGGCCAGCAGGCAACAAGGGCAAACGTCCCGTCGCATCACCGCCAAGGTCTACGATGGTTACCTCGTGGGCGATGCCTGGGTCACGTTCGACGGCTTGCCCCAGTACGGTGCGGAGGCATCCGTCGAAGGCGCTGATCTGCTGCGGATCATGACTGAGCGATTTAACGGTGGCACCGATTTCAAGGGCAAGGTGGCCGCCAACCTGAAACTTCGCGGCCGAGGACGCCGACTGGAGACCATGGAGGGCGAAGGCGACGTAAAAATTACCGACGCCGAAATCTTGGAGCTACCCTTGTTAGTCGGCCTGCTGAAGACGCTGCGAGGCAGTGCGCCCGATTCGACGGCGTTCAACGAGAGCGACGTGGAGTTCCGCATCCAGGGGCAGCATATTTACCTTGATCGACTTGACTTCCTCGGCGATGCCGTCAGCTACTTCGGCAAGGGATACACCAACTTCGACCAGCAACTCAATTTGGCCTTTTACGGTATCGTAGGTCGCAACGAAATCAACCTTCCCGTGATCAAGGACATCTACAATAGAGTGGGCCAGCAGACCATGCAACTGTACGTCGACGGTACACTCTCCGATCCACAGATTCACCACCAAGCGTTTCCGATGGTCAACCAATTGCTCCAACAGATTCAGACCGACCTCGATGCCACCGGCGTCGGTCCGAGAAAGGCACAACGGGATCTTCCCGTCGCGCCAGAGGGTCAAAAACGATAGCGTAGGAGACCAACGCCATGAACGTGGGACCGATGAGCGGTGTCGTGGGTAGTGCGGCGGGCGCCCCACTTTCGCAAACCGCCGGCAGCGAAACCGAGCGTGCCCAGAAAGACTCCAGCGCTCAAGAGCGGAAGACCGAAAAGGACCAGAAGGCCGCCGACGCTGCCGGTATCGGCCAAACCGAGGAGGACCAAGGCACGTCGGAACGCGATGCCGACGGCCGACGCTTCTGGGAGGCCAACGGAGAGAAAAACCCCGAGCAGGCCGCCGACGAGAGCGAACCTTCGCGGCAGGCCAAGGATCCTACCGGAAGCAGCGGCACCTCGTTGGACCTGACGGGCTGAGGCCGATGTCGTACACTGTGGATTGGCGAAGCTCCCCAACAGCCGCTATCAGGAAGAGCACCGTGAAGTTCACCAAGATGCATGGCGCAGGCAACGACTACATCTACGTCGATTGCTTCGCGCAGCCCGTGCCAGAGAGGCTGCCCGAGTTGACTCGGGCGGTGTCGGATCGGCATGTCGGCATCGGCGGCGACGGGCTGGTGCTGATCTGTCCCTCGGACAACTGCGACGCCGAGATGCAGATGTTCAACGTCGACGGCACGCCTTCCGAGATGTGCGGCAATGCGATTCGTTGCGTTGCGAAGTATCTGTACGATCACAACATCACCAGGCGAGAAACTCTCAAGATCGAATCGGCCGGACAGGTGCTTACGCTCGAACTGTCGGTGACCGACGGGGCGGTCGATCGAGTGCGCGTCGACATGGGCGAACCGATTCTCGCAGCCGAGCAAATTCCCACCACGCTCACGGGCGATCCCGTGGCCGATGTGTCGTTGGCACTCCCCGACCGAGATTTACAGGTTACGTGCGTGTCGATGGGCAACCCCCATTGCGTTGCGTTTGTCGACGAGATCACCGACGAATTGGTGCGCTGCGTCGGGCCTCGCATCGAACACGATGCCCACTTTCCCAATCGGGTGAACGTGGAATTCGTGGAAGTGCTCAACCGAAAGGAACTGAGACAACGTACGTGGGAACGGGGCTCCAGCGAAACGCTCGCCTGTGGCACGGGGGCGAGCGCCGTCTGTGTGGCGGGCGTACTGACCGGTCGCACGGAGCGCCGCGTGACGGTTCACCTGCTCGGTGGTGATCTCGAGCTCGAATGGAAAGAAGCGGACAATCACGTTTACAAGACTGGGCCGGCCGTCGAAGTGTTTTCCGGCGAGTGGCCCTGGTAAACTGCGGCGGAGTCGCAAACCGAAGTCGACAACAAGGATGGAACCGATGGAAAACTCCCTGCCGCTGTCGCTGCGTTGGGCCGGCCTGCTCGCCTCGAACGGCATCAGTGCCTGGATGAGCACGCTCGAGTATCGCGCTCTGTACTACGACCAGTCCGTCGACGCGACGTTCGGCTGCCGGCGGCCGCGGATCTACGTCTTCTGGCACGAGAACATACTGGTGCCGCTCTATCTGCGCGGGCATTGCGACTTGGCCATGTTGTTGAGCAGACATCGCGACGCCGACGTCCTGGCCCGCATGGCCTATCACATGGGTTTCGACTGTGTGCGCGGTTCGAGTAATCGAGGTTCCGCGGCGGCACTGCTCGACATGACGCGACGCGGTAAACACATGCATCTGGCGATCACTCCCGATGGGCCGCGCGGTCCGCGGAGAAAACTGGCCATCGGGCCCGTCTATCTGGCTTCTCGTACGGGTCTGCCGATTGTGGCGTTGGGCTTTGGCGCCGATCGTCCCTGGCGGGCGAAAAGTTGGGACCGCTTTGCCGTGCCGCGGCCCTTTTCGCAAGTGCGGGGCGTTATCAGTCCGGAGGTTTACATTCCGGCGGACCTCGATCGCGAGCAGTTGGAAGTTCGCCGTCAGGGGGTCGAGCGGTTGCTCACCGATCTGACTGTGGAGTCCGAAGACTGGGCCGCCAGCGGCACGCGGCGGCCGGGGGAAGTGGTCATCCGTCCGCAGGCCAGAGACCGGCGTCCTCGGCAGATCCTGTCGTGCGGCGAGCCGCACGCATCGGTCGTCTTTCCCGACCCGCCGGCCGAGGATGCGGCCCCCGCCTTACGCATCAGCGCCTAGTTAGCCGACACCGTCCCGGTGCCGAGTTTTCTCCGGCTCTGTACGGCACCGGGACGGTGCCGGCTAACCACGGCTCTTCATGGGGGCTACTATCTGCCCCGTCCTTTCCGGTAGAATGCCGGGTCGCACCCTTCGGCAGGAAGCCCGCCGACGCCCGTGTCGGACTATCCAGGACCCCCCATGCCAGTCTCATCGCACGTCGCCGATTCCCCGACCAACGAGCGGGTGCTCACCGTAGCGCAGCTCACCGCCCAACTGAAGAGTATCGTCGAAAGCGAGTTCGCCGAGGTCTGGGTCGCCGGCGAGATTTCCAATTTCTCTCGCCCCCAGTCGGGCCACTGCTACTTCACGCTCAAAGACGACACGGCTCAACTGCGGGCAGTCATCTGGCGCGGCATGGCCAGCCGACTCAAGTTCAAACCGGAGGACGGACTGGAAGTCGTCTGCCGGGGACACCTGGACGTCTACCCACCCCGCGGCAGCTATCAACTGGTCGTCGAGCAGGTGCATCTCCAGGGTGTCGGCGCATTGGAGTTGGCCCTGCGAAAACTCCGCGAGAAGCTTGGCAAGGAGGGACTGTTCGACGCGGAGCGAAAACGGCCGCTGCCGACTTTTCCACGCCGGATCGGGGTAGTGACCAGCCACACCGGCGCGGCGATCCGCGATTTTCTGGAAGTGCTGAGACGACGTTGGCGGGGTGTCGAGGTGTTCGTCTTCCCGGTGCGAGTGCAGGGCGACGGCGCTGCCCGTGAGATCGCCGACGGCATCCGAATGGCGAACAAGTTGAGACCGTCGCTCGACGTGTTGGTGGTCGGTCGAGGCGGCGGCAGCATCGAAGACCTTTGGCCGTTCAACGAAGAGCCGGTCGTACGAGCGATCGCCGCTTCCAAAGTGCCGACGGTCTCGGCCGTGGGGCATGAGATCGACGTGACGTTGGCCGACTTGGCAGCCGACGTGCGGGCGCTCACTCCCAGCGAAGGGGCGGAGCGGGTCGTGCCGTCGTCGCAGGATGTGGCCGAGTTGATGAGGGGTTTGCACACGCGACTGCAAACGGCACTGAACTCACAAGCCACTTCGCTGCGCAGCCGACTCGACGCCCTGGCCAGTCGCCCTGCCCTCGCCCGACCGTTGGACACGGTACACAATCTGAGCCGACAGATCGACGACTTCGCCGCGCGATTGCACACCGCCGCGAACACCGGTTTCCGCGACAAACAGAGTCGGCTCACGGCCGTCAGCGGCAAGCTGGAAACCCTGAGCCCGCTCAGCGTCCTCAAGCGCGGCTACAGTGTGATTCACGATCACGAATCGGGCCGACTGATTACCTCCGCCAAGCAACTCCGCCGGGGGCAATCGATCCAAACCCAATTCGCCGAAGGCTCGGCTATTTCGACGGTAGAGAAAATCGAAAAGATTTAGGAACTTTCACCATCGCATTGGCGTCGACTACTACGTCGACCAGGAGACAAACCAGGGTGGCTAAGAAGAAGACAAAGACCAAGCAGACCAGTTTCGAGCAGTCGCTCCAAGAGCTGGAAGCGATCGTCGGTCGCCTGGAAGGCGGCAAACTCGGCCTGGCCGAGTCGTTGGAGCAATACGAGCAGGGCGCCAAGCATCTGAAGGCCTGCTACGAGCTTCTTTCCGAGGCGGAGCAACGCATCGCCTTGGTGAGCGGGTTGGATGCTTCCGGCACGCCGCGAACCTCGCCTTTTGATGCTTCCGATGACGAATCTCTCGAAGCCAAGGGCTTGGCCCGCAGCCGACGTCGCACCGCCAAGGGGGAAGTGGACGACGGCTCCTCGCTCTTCTAAGATGGACTGCAGCAACGATGACCACCAAGACGTTTTCTCAATCTGAACAGAGCCAAATACTGCGTGAGCAGATCGACTCGGCCTTGCGCCGTTCCGCCCGGTTCGACAGCGGTTGTCCTGCACGGCTGCAAGAGGCGATTCGCTACAGTTTGCTCGGGCCGGGCAAACGGTTGCGGCCGCAACTGGTGCTGCTCGCCGCGAAGGCTTGCGGCGGCGAGACCGAGCGGGCGTTGCCGGCGGCAGTGGCGGTGGAAATGGTTCACGCCTATTCCCTGGTACACGACGATCTGCCGGCGATGGACGACGACGACCTCCGTCGCGGTCGACCCACTTGCCACAATCAGTTCGACGAAGCGACAGCCATCCTGGTGGGCGACGCGTTGTTGACTCGCGCTTTTGAAGTGTTGGCTCGCGAAGTCGAGCCTCCCGCCGTTGCGGTGCGCTGTTGTGCGGAACTCGCCCGGGCGTCGGGCGCCACGGAGCTAGTCGGCGGACAGGCTGACGATCTCGACACCCAGTTTGGCAATCTCTCCCAGGACCAACTCGAATCGATCCATCGTCGCAAGACGGGGGCGCTGTTCTGCGTCAGCTTGCGACTCGGTGCGATCGTGGCCGAGGCCACGCCCGAGCAGTTGCACGCGCTCGACGAGTACGGTCAATACCTGGGCCTGGCGTTTCAAGTCGTTGACGATCTGCTCGATGTTACTGGCAGCGAAGACGACGTCGGCAAACGATTGAACAAAGATAGTCAGCAAGGCAAAGCCACCTATCCAGCCGTCTTGGGCGAGTCGGCGAGTCGCGAACACGCCGGCCAACTAATCGACCAGGCCTGCGAGGCGCTCACCGTTTTTGGCGAGTCGGCCTCCGCTTTGCGGGAACTCGCCCTGTTTGTCAGGCGGAGAAACAATTGACCAAGCAGATACTACCCTCGATCTTAAGTCCCGAAGACTTGAAGAGTCTCTCGCTGCCGAAGTTGGAGCAGTTGGCCGACGAGATGCGCGAAGTGCTCTGCCAGTTGATCGCTTGCCGGAGCGCCCATTTCGCGTCGAACCTGGGCGTTGTAGAGCTTTGCATCGCGCTTCACTGCTCGTTCGATTTTCGCCGCGACCGGTTGATTTGGGACACGGGGCACCAGATTTATCCCCACAAGCTGCTCACCGGCCGTTATCCACAATTCCACACGATGCGGACCAAGGGCGGATTGATGGGCTATCCCAATCCGGTCGAAAGCGAGTACGACCTGTTTATGACCGGTCATGCCGGATCAAGCGTCTCGACGACCCTGGGTTTGTCGAGCGGCGATGAGTTCCTGCGACCCGAAGAAGGACGCCAGGCGGTGGCGGTGATCGGCGACGGGGCGTTTCCCTCGGGCGTGGTGTTCGAGGCCCTGAACAACGCCCGCCGACAAAGCGATCGGGTGTTGGTGATCCTCAACGACAACCAGATGTCGATCTGCCCACGCGTGGGTGGCGTCGCCGACTATCTCGATCGGCTGCGAATGAATCCCATGTACACGGGCTTCAAGGACGAAGTGGCAAAGATTCTGCACAAAGTGCCGCTGCTGGGCGATCCGACCGAACGATTCCTGGTGCAACTCAAAGAAGCCGCCAAGGCGGGACTCAGCGGCGGGATGATGTTCGAGGACATGGGTTTTCGTTATGTCGGGCCGATCGACGGCCACAACATCGGCCTGCTGCGAAAATACCTGAAGATGGTTAGCCGCATCGAGGGGCCCGTGCTGTTGCACGTGGTCACCGAGAAGGGACACGGTTTTCAGCCCGCTCTAGATGACCCGGTTCTGTACCACGCCCCGCCGCAGTTCGAAAGTCACGAAGACGAGATCGTGACCCTCAAGAAGAGCTCCTCGCGGGCTTACACACACGTCGCCTCCGCGGCGATTGGCGAGCAGATGCGCGCGAACCCGCGGGTGACAGTGCTCACCGCGGCGATGTGCCAGGGGAACAAGCTGGAGCAGATTCGCGAAGATTTCGCCGACCGGTTCTTCGACACCGGCATTTGCGAATCGCATGCCGTGGCGTTCGCCGCGGGACAGGCGAAGGCCGGCATGAGGCCGATTGTCGATATCTACAGCACCTTCCTACAGCGGGCGTACGATCACATCTTTCAGGAGGTGGCGCTGCAGAATCTGCCAGTGACTTTCATGCTCGACCGCGGTGGTCTGGCGGGGCCCGACGGTCCCACGCACCACGGCGTGTTCGATTTCGGCTACCTGCGGGTGTTTCCGAACATGGTGGTGATGGCCCCCGGCGATGCCCGCGAGCTGCCCGCGATGCTCGACTTCGCGCTGCAATCCGACAGCCCTTGCGCGATTCGCTATCCCAAAGCCGCCGCCGTGGAGATCGACCGCGAGGTTCCACCCGTGCAGTTGGGGCGCAGCGAGATCTTACACTGGGGAGCGGACGGCTGCCTCGTGTCATGCGGCGCTCTGTTGCCACGTTGTCTGGCCGTGGCCGAACTGCTGCGCGAAGAGGGGCTCGACGTCGGCGTGGTGAACGCCCGGTTTGTCAAACCGCTGGATACCGATACCATCCTTCGCGCTGTGCGGGAATGCGGCTTCATAGTGACCGTCGAAGAAGCGGCCTTGGCGGGAGGTTTTGGCAGCGCCGTGTTGGAAGCAGCCGCCGATGCGGGCCTCGACACCAGTCGCATTCGCCGCCTGGGCATTCCCGACCACTTTGTCGAGCACGGTGAACGCGACGAACTCTTGGCCGATCTGGGGCTTGATGTCGAGGGTGTCACCAGCACCTGCCGGCAGTTGGCGGAAGCGGCGACTGCCTCTCCTGAGTCGTAGCTCCACATGTAGGAGGCGTCTCCGACGGCGACCGTCCTCAAGGGTGCGTATCGCCGTCGGAGACGCCTCCTACAGGGGACTTCGCGTTGCGAAATGTTGGCCGGCTCGTCGTGGGACCAGCCCGCTGCTATGCTAGGTAGTATGAGCCCCCCCGCTGCAAAACGTCCGCGCATAGTGATGTTGGTTGATTCGAGTCGGCCTCAACTCAGAGATCGTGCGGCCGCGCTGCGGCCGCAGTTGGAAAAACATTTTGAGGTGGTTGCCCACGTCTACGACTTCTCCGCCGATTTGCCGACCAGCGACGTCGACTTGGCAGTCGTGCTCGGCGGCGATGGCTCGATTCTTCGGGCCGCCCATCAGATGGGCTATCACCAGTTGCCGGTGCTAGGCGTGAACCTGGGCCGGCTTGGATTCCTGGCCGACGTGCATCCGGATCAGCTCGGCGAGGTATTGCCGCGGGTGATCGCCGGGGATTACACGGTCGTTTCGCACCTGATGTTCGAGTGCCGGGTGGAACGCCCGGGCGAGGAAACACTCGCGTATCTGGGTCTCAACGAGGTGGCGGTGCTAGCAGGCCCGCCGTTCACGATGCTAGAAGTGCAGCTTTACGTTGACGCTGAGTTGGTGACCACTTATAGTTGCGACGGCTTGATCGTGAGCACCCCCGTCGGTTCCACCGCCCACAGCCTGTCGGCGGGCGGACCGATCCTGCGGAAAGATCTGCAGGCGTTCGTGATCTCGCCAATCAGCCCGCACACGCTCACCAATCGCCCGGTCGTGGATTCGGCCGACCGCGTTTACGAGTTGGCCGTCCCGCAACCGCATGCGGGCACAACATTGGTAATCGACGGCAAAGCGGTTCGACAATTGACCAGCTCCGACCGGATTCGCATCGAGCGATCGCCGGCCGAGTTCCAACTAATCGAGGTCCGCGGCTACGGCTACTACAGCACGTTGCGAGAAAAGCTGGGCTGGGGCGGGCGACTGAAACTGGACGAATAGGCAAATGACGAATTCCAAAATACCCAGTGACGAAGGAATTGACGAAATCCAAATGACGAGTAACGGTCATCCCGAGGTCCGCCGAGGGATCTCGTTGGCCACTTCGACACAGTTGGAACCTAGATTCCTCGGCGGACCTCGGAATGACTCGTGTTCGTCATTCGTCATTACCCATATCTCACCCTCTTAACCGGAAGGTGCAAGGATGCACGTAATATTAAAGACCCGGATCTCTCTGCTGCTGGCCCTGACTCTGCAGGCGGGGTTCGCAACTTCTGCCTTGGGCGAGGCGGACGCTGGAGAAAAACACACGCTTCAGTACAAGTTTGAAATGGGCGAGGTGCTCCGCTACTCGGTGAAGCACATGACCAACATTCGCACCACGATCGAAGGCAGCTCGCAAGAGGCCGAGAGCAAGAGCGCCTCGATCAAGGCTTGGAAGGTGACCGTCGTGTTGCCGGGCGACGTCATGGAATTCGTCCACGTGGTGGAAGAAGTGCGGATGTCCAATCGGGTTCCCAACCGCGCCGTGACCGTGTACGACAGCAGGAGCGACGAAACTCCGCCGCCCGGCTTCGAGCAAGCGGCCCGAGCCGTGGGCGTGCCGCTGTCGCTGATCCGGATCAAGCCCTCGGGCGAGATCGTCCACCGCGAAGAAAAGCACCCGCAGCCGGCCTCCAGCGAGGACATGCCAATCACCATGCGGCTGCCGGACGAGCCGATCGCCGTCGGCGAGCAATGGGATTTTACCTACGATGTCGAGGCCGACCGCAAGAGCGGCGGCAAGCTGCAAGTCCGTACCCGTCGAGTCTGCACGCTCAAGTCGGTCGAGGGCGAAATTGCCACGATTGGCGTCGACTATCAGATCCTGACGCCCGTGAGCGCCTTCATCGAATCGCAGTTGATAGAACGGATCACCAAGGGCACGGTGCGGTTCGACATGAAGCGAGGCCGGCTCGTCTCACAGAGGTTCGATGCCGACAAACGGGTGCTCGGCTTCCACGGCGACGCAAGCAGCATGCATTTCGTTTCACGTTTGGAAGAGCGGCTGCTCAAACCGGGCGAACGGCTGGCGCGGAAATCGAAAAAACAAGACACGGCAAAGTCGTCCAAGTGACCAGATGGTCACGGCGCACAGTCGACGTTGCCCTCGACTTCATGCACAATCACGATGTCGTGTACGCCCGCGGCGAGTCGCTTGTTATGGGGCCCCGCGGTCAGGTGAGAACCGCCGACGATTACGATGCGATCGCCCTTGGCGGCCAGCCCCGAGTGGCAGGCCCAGTTGTCGGTGTGCCGAATCAGTTGCTCGACGTCGTTCGCCGGGGCATTTCGTAGCGGCGTCACTCCCCAATAAAGGCACATCTGCCGCAGCGTCGATTCGTTGGCGCTGATGCCGACGGTCGGCACAAAGCTGCGTTGCTGTGAGAGGGCAAGCGCCGTGCGGCCGGAGTGGCTTGCCACCACCACCAGCTTGGCCTCCAACACGTGGGCCATGGTTCCCGCGCCGCGGACCACCGCACTGGTGACCTGATGAAGCCCACCAGGCCCTTTTTTCTCTGTTTCTCGCAGTGGCTGGCCAGCCATGTTTGCTTCGGTGGCCAGGGCGATCCGATTCATCATCGCCACGGCTTCCAGCGGGTATTTTCCGATCGCCGTTTCGCCCGAGAGCATGCAGGCGTCTGCGCCGTCGAGAATTGCGTTGGCCACGTCGGTGGCCTCGGCTCGCGTGGGACGTTGCGAGTCGTGCATGCTATCGAGCATCTGCGTGGCGATGATCACTGGCTTGTGGTAGTCGTGGCAGACGCGGATCACTCGCTTCTGCTCGAGCGGCATCTGAGCGACGTCGATCTCCACGCCCAAATCGCCGCGGGCGACCATCACGCCGTCGGCCTCGGCGACGATCTCCTCCAGCCGGTCGAGCGCTTCGCGTTTTTCGATCTTGGCGATCACACTGGCTTTGGAACCGCTGGAGCGCAGAATGTCTTTGAGAGTACGCACTTCGTCGGGCGAGCGTACGAAGCTCAAGCTGACAAAGTCGATCCCCGCCTTGGCGGCCCAGACGGCGTGCTGATGGTCGACAATGCTGATCGCCGGCACGCTCAACTGCACGCCGGGAAGATTGATCCCCTGTCGGCTGCGAATAGTGCCCTGCTGGACGACGCGCAGTCGCACGCGATCTTCCTGCTCCTCCTCGACGACCATGCTCACCGTACCGTCGGCCAGCATCACCTGATCGCCGACCGAGAGTTCGTCGACGAGTGGTTCGTAGCTCGTGCTCAGCTCGTTCGGCGCCTTGGGCTGACCCGTGATGAAAAAGAACTCGGCGTCGCGTTTGCACTCGATACTCTCGGCCATCAGCTCGCCGAGGCGGAATTTCGGGCCGGCCAAATCGACCAGGATCGCGATCGGTTGGTTCAGTTGGTCGCTCACCTGGCGAATGCGGTCGACGAACACCTGCTGGTCGTCGGGCTCGCCGTGGGCCATGTTCAAACGGAACACGTCGGCGCCCGCTCGGATCAGCGCAGCGAGCTGCTCGGGTTCGCCGCAAGCAGGGCCCACCGTGGCCACGATCTTGGTGCGCGACAACTGGCCGTGTTCCCGAGCAAATTGTTTTTCGTCCATAAATAGTCCTGGAGATGGTAGATCGCCGCCCAGGTCGATCGTTAATTGTGCCGCCGAATCAATCATATTGTTGTCGCCTGAATCGAAATTGGGAAGACGTCGACCAACAAGCGAGCCGGCTCGTCCCCGAGCCCGGCCACCCTTGCCCCCTCGACCACCTTCAACCATACTTCTCTACCCGTCTGGGCAGGGCCCGATCGCGGTTATTGTTCTGGATTTCTCCCCATCCCGGCGGCACATACCACCGCTACAAACGTCAGAGCCGGCTTACCAGCCGTTGGAATGGCATGAAATCGAGCGATTGGCATAACAAGGTTTGCCTGGTCACCGGCGCTTCGGCCGGCTTGGGATTGGCGATTGCCAAGACGTTTTCCCAGCGCGGTGCCAAGGTCGTCATCTCGGCCCGTCGCGCCGAGCCTCTGCAACAAGCGGCCGAGAAGCTCGGCACGAACGTCGAACCGATCGCTGCCGACGTCACCCGTCAGGAAGACGTCGAACGGCTCCGCGACGCGGTTGCCGAGCGATTCGGACGGCTCGATCTGTTGTGCAACTGCGCCGGCCAGTCGACTCGCGGTAAGGTGCTCGACACAACTGTCGAGAAGTTTCAGCAGCAGCTCGAAATAAACTTTCTCGCCGCGGTGCGAACGACGGGCTGTTTTGCTCCGCTATTGCTTGAACAGAAGGGGCACGTGGTAAACGTCGGTTCGCTGGCCAGCAAAGTGGCGCCCCGATTCATGGGCGGTTATCCGGCGAGCAAGTTTGCCTTGGCCGCGTATTCGCAGCAGTTGCGTTTGGAACTCGCGCCGCAAGGCTTGCACGTGCTGTTGGTCTGTCCCGGTCCGATTCTGCGAGACGACCCGACGCCACGGTACGCCGAAGGGTCAAGCGACCTGCCCGCCGCGGCCTGGCAGCCGGCCGCCGGTGCCAAGCTGCGCGGCCTCGATCCCGCTTGGTTGGCCGAGCGAATCGTAACGGCGTGCGAACGACGGCAGCCGGAGTTGGTCGTGCCGTGGAAGGCGCGAATATTGGCGGCGATCTCGCAGCTCTCGCCAAAGCTTGGCGACTGGATCTTGTTGCGCTCCACTGGTGGTTAACCCGCGGGTTCTGGAAGAGACGTGTAAGTCAGCAGCAACACCATCACCGCCGCATACACCAGGATCAGCACGACGCCGAAAGGCCGTTTCATTTCGTCCTTCGAGAAAAACACTCCCACGCGGAACACCAACAGTACCAGAAGCATCCCGGGGAACATCACCTGGAAGAAGGAGGGAGCTGCGGGAAGCCCTTTCGGGGTCACCGCCGCCGACGTGCCGGCGACGAACAGCACGTTGAGGATGTCGGCCCCGATAATGTTTCCCACGGCCAGGTCGCCGTGCTTCTTGAGCGCGGCAGTCACCGCGGTGACCAGCTCCGGCAGCGACGTGCCGAACGCCACCAGCGTGGCCGCAACAATCGCGCTGGGCACGCCCATTCGCTCCGCTGCTTCTGTGATCGCCGGGATCAAAACGAAACTGGAACCGACCACTAGGAAAATGGCCAGCAGCAACTTGGCGACAACCAGCGCCATCGGCGATTCGGCATCTATCTCATACTCGTGGAGGTCGACCGCTTGCTTCGACGAACGGGCCCAGCGCACCGATAGCCACAGATAACCGACCAGCAAAAGAACGAAAAGGAATCCCGCCACTTGCGGCAGGCTTCCTCCCACTTCAAAAGGATTGACACCCTTGGCCCATGGCCAACATGCTGCCACCAGCAACAGGCCGGCGCCAAACTGCAACCAGCCCTGTCGATTGACGATTTCTCGCGGCAGGCGCAACGGGTTGATCAGGCAAGCGATCCCCAGGATGAGTCCCGTGTCGCAGATGATTGAGCCGACGGCGTTGCCCAACGCCAGATCGGGATTGCCGCCCAGCGCCGCCAACACTGACACAGCCGCCTCGGGCGCGGTGGTGCCGAGGCTGACGATGGTCGCGCCGACGATCACCTTCGGCATGCCCGAGCGCTCGGAGAGCACCACGGCCTCACTCACCAGCCAATCGGCCGACTTGCCCAGCACCGCGAGAATGGCAACGATCTCCACGGCCAGGGCCCAGGTCGATTGATTCGCAAAAAACTGATGCAGAGATTCTTCCATGATATGAGGAGGGGTGAGAGGTCGGAGGTCAGAAGGAAGCCGCGATGCAATGCATCGCAAGGCGCGTCGGTCACACGTTTCTACCACCAGCTCGCTCCGTCTTGCAACCGCAGCAGAGTGCGGTGACGATTTCCGAAGACAAAAAGACCAGCCGCTTGCGGTTTCGCAGTCCAGTAGAGCAACAAAAAAAGGGCCCGGTTGGCCCTGCGAGGGGTTGCCAACCGGACCCTTGTGCTGACGGTTCCCAAGTTAAGTGAACTTTCGAAACCGCTCGTCAGTCGTCCAATTCGCGCTTGCCCGGGACGGGTCTGGGGCGTCGTACACCGACGCACTGCCGCGAGCTGCGGCACGCCTGGGTCTTCGCCGGTCTTCCCGTGGCGGGGTGAAGGATGCCGGACGAATGGGCGTGCCTGACTGACTCGTCGGGAGACAAACGCACGTCGTGTGCCAAAACCGCGCTCGGGATTCTAAAACAGCGATGATCCAACGAAAACGGCTGGGAAATCGATTCCTACGCTGCCTGCACTACGGATCGAAGTCCACCCGCAGAGGGATGCCGGCTTTGTAGCTTTTACACGCCTGCGAAAACTCACGCCTGGTTCACGGCAGATTTCGCAGCACGCTTGCCAGCATGGCGCGGAACACGGGGCCGACTCGCTTCAGTTCACGGTCCTCGGCCTGGCAGAGCAACACAAACATTGCCTCGGAGGTCTTAAAACCGCGCAGCCAGATCGTGTTGGTGAAATCCAAACAGTAGAAGTTCACGTCGAAGCCTTCGATGTCGCGATCCTCGAGCATGTCTTGGACCGGTTCGACTTCCATCTCCTGATAGACCGTGCGCAGCGCGCTGAGTGCCTCGTCGAACAGACCTTCCAGCTCGGCCTCAGGCGGGTGCTTGCTGAGTTGCCAAAAAGCCGTTTCAGGGCTGGAGACCAGCACCTGCTCGCCGTCGGCGGTCGCCGGGTCGAGAGCCTCCTCGTCGACCGACCAGTTGTCGGGGTATTCGAAACGAATGCCAAGTTGGTCGAAAACAGCGGGCATGGTTTGGAGGGATTCCCGAGGCGGGCTGGCGTGCTAGCAGTGTGTAGCGTAGCAAATCGCGGTGCCAGCGCACATAGGCTCCGTTTCGTGCTGTCTCCGCACTGGCGTTGCGGCGGCGAGGGCCCGGCTGGTACGCTCCCCGCGGATATATGCCCCCTTTTTTCACAGGTTCTCTCGTGATGAACGACTGCGGTGCGCGTCTGCTGCTGACGTCGCTTGCCGGCTGCGCGCTGGTGGTGCTGGCTGGGGGCGGCTGCGCTTCGATGCGCAAGCAGAAGATTGTGCCGGAATCGATCGCCGCCTGTCGGCAGATGTCGCGCGACGGCGTGGCAGCCATGGAACTGGGCCAGTGGGACGAGTCGCGTTCGCTGCTGCAAGAGGCAGTTTCCACCAGCCCAACCGACATCGACGCTCGCCGCCATCTGGCCGAGGTGCTGTGGCAGACGGGCGATCATCGCGATGCCGTGGTGCATATGGAAGCGGCCGTGCGGTTGGACCCGCGCAACGCGCCGACAGTCGTGCGTTCGGGCGAGATGCTGCTGGCCGTCGGCGCCGTGGATAGCGCGGCCGAACGTGCCCAGCAAGCAATTGCCCTTGATGCCACGTTGGCCGGAGCCTGGGCCCTGCGAGGTCGCGTCTATCGTCAACGGGACGATGCGCCGCGGGCGCTGGCCGATTTGCAGCAGGCGCTGCGATTCAGTCCCCACTGCACCGACGTGCTGTTGGACACGGCAGAGATTCAATACGATTCAGGCAAAGTTCAGCGCTGCCTCACCACCTTGCATCATCTGCTGGACGTCTACGCGCCCGGCGAAGAACCGCAACGCGCGCTGTGGTTAGAGGGTTTGGCGTATCAGGCGCTCGATCGACCGGACGATGCCGTCGAGAGTCTCTACGCGGCCAGTTTGCGCGGCGCGCCGCAGGCCGATCTGCTCTATCAGTTGGCACGGGCCGAACAGACCGCAGGTCACCCCGCCGCGGCAGCGAACACGGTGCGCCAAGCGCTGTCGGTCGACACCGAACACCAGCCTAGCCGAGTGCTGCTTGCCCAGTTGGAAAGTTCCGGCGCTCCTCGTCACGACGGCGTGATCCGCCGTTGAGCAGCACCGGGAGTAGGAGCCCTCCCTTTCCCCCTTCAACGCCCAAGGGTTGCAACCCCTGGGCGTTCAGGCTCTACAACCGTTACGACTGTCTGTCGGTGTGAGATTTCACTCGCGCCGGGACGTTGCGTGAGGTATGTTTCTACAGCGTAAAATCAGATCTGATTTCACTCCCACGCGCAGCCATTCCAGCGATCCAGCCGCCCGCCTTGGAGCCTACCCATGACAACCATTCTCTCGCCCGCTTCGTCACAGGCCTTCGTCGACCGTCGCCAGTCCGGAGATCCCGGCGCCAACGTCAGCCACGAACGCCGACAGTTTTCCAACAGCCACAACGAGCTCTCACCCGATGCCGCCGAGTTGGCCCGAGCGATCGATCAGTACAAGCTGACGCACCGTCGTCGCTTCATCAATTTTGAAGAGATGCTGTCGATCTTCAAATCGTTGGGCTACAGCAGGAGCTAGGGCACAAGGAAGCGCCGCCGCCGCCGCGACCTACTCCGATCGGCTCACCCCAAAATGCCGCAGTATCCACGCGCGGCGCTCCTGGTGATGCTCGGGCACCACCCAGTGCATCGTATCCGGATAGACGCGATACTCCTTGGGCACGTTGAGCCGGTTGTAAACGGCAAGAATCGTGCTCGGCGGGCAGACGGCGTCCTGCAGTCCCAGGCTGAAAAACGCCGGGCAGCGAATTTTCTCGGCCAGGTTCAGCGCGTCGAAATAGCTCATCGTACGCAGAGTGTTTTCCCAAGAACGATGCGGCTGGGCCGCGATCCAGTTGTCGATCTCCGGCCAGGAGGAGGTCTTGAAGTAGCGGACCCAATCGCACAGGAAAGCAATATCGGGCGCGCAGAGACTGATCCGATCGTCCAGAGCGGCGGTCGCGAGAGTCAGCCCGCCACCTTGGCTGCCGCCAGTCACCGCGATTCGGCTGGCGTCGACTTCGTCCCTAGAAGCCAGGAAATCGACCGCCCGCACACAGTCGGCGTAGGCCCCCTGGTAAAAGTACCCCTGCTTGTCGTCGAGGCCGCGAATCCAAAAGTCGGCCGGCGTGCCGCTCACGTCCTGCTGGCTGTTGCCGTGGCCGCGGATGTTGAACGAGAAGACGGCCAACCGGTCGCTCGTTCCGCTCGGCTGCATGTTGCTGGAGTAGCCGGGCACGCGCAACAGCGCGGGATGCGTTCCCTCGGCTTTCGGTCGCTCGTACCAGCCACCAACGCGAACTCCGCCGAGGCTCCGCATCATGACTTCAAAAACGTCGTGCGTCTCGGTCGATCGCTCGGGCTTGGCCGTCAGTTCAAACTGAGGATCGACCGACGCGAGCTCTTCGAGCGTCTGTTTCCAAAACTCCTCAAAATCGTCCTCTCGCGTCAACGGCGACTGCACCTCTTCGGGGCGGTAGCCGACAACTCGCGACTCGGTAATGCCCTCGGCAGCCGTCCCACTCGTTAACGTACACGTCACCCGATAGAAGCCTGGAGCCGTTGGAGAAAACCCGCACTTCACGGTTTGCTCGCTGCGGAGCGGCACCACGAATTCGTTCGATTCTTCGGCGAGGGCCTTCCCTTCATCGCTTTCGACCTTCCACTGCGCGCGTCCCGTGAACTGCTGAGCCATGTCGTTGTGGATGTGAACGCTGAGGGGTAGCCCTGCAGGCTCAAGGAAGATGCCGTCGCCGCGGCCCATGCTGATTTCCATCGACACCAGGTCTTGCCACGAGGCGATCCCGAGTCGGTAAGGACCTTCGTACATGCCTCCCGGACCACGACGGTCGAACACGCGCACCGCAATCACGTTGTCCGCGTCCCATCGGATCAGACGGGCCGGGATGAGATAGGTCCGCTTGGCTGTCCATCGTGAGGAGAACGAATCGGGCATCTGCCCCGTCTCGCCAATGAGCTGCCCGTTGCACCAGGTTTGATCAACGTCGTCGATCTTCCCCAGCTCCAGCCGCAGCGATCCGAATCGCTTCAGGTCAGCGTGATCGCGAAGCTCAGCGGGGATGCGCACGCGCAGACGATACCAGCCAAATCCGTCATGGCCGCCATGGCCTTGCTGCTCCCAGGGACTGCCAACGGAGATCGATTTCCACTGGGAGTCGTCCAGCGCCGGGTCGGACCACTGGTCATCGTCACCCAGGGAGAACTTCCAGCCGGCGGAAATGTTGACCGTGGCGGGGACTGTCTCGGCCGCCAGTAGAAGTGGCGTACAACACAGAAGCAAGACAAAGAACAGTACAGAGCGCATAATCATCACCGATCCAGGTTTCGACGCTTTGAGAGAGGTTTCGTGGTAGTCAGTCTAGCTTCCCCAAGTGAGAATGTCAGCATCTTTTCGTCGAATACGAATCGGACCCAGGAAAGGGACGGGAGTGGGCTTTCCTTCGTGTTCGTGATACACCGGTGTCAACTTCTTGCATTCCGTTTTCACGCGATTTTTCGAAAAGAGTCAAGCCATGATGTCTGTCTCCAGAAGGCTGTCGCTCTTCTTCGGAACACATCTGAGGACGCGATCGTCGTTCGGCAAGACTTTGACAATGGCCTCTTCAGAAGAATCGAAGAACTGGTTGACACAGAGGTTGACACAGAATCAGACGATCCGAATCAAAGCGTCGAGTACTTCGTCGGGCTGCTCCGAAAGCAGCGAGTGTCCCGAACCCTCGAGAAGAACCGTTTCCACGTTGCGAAGCGTTCGGCTCAGTTCGCCGGCCGCGCGAGGGGGCGTCGTGGCATCACGCTCGCCGAGAATTAGCAAGACCGGACATGAGACGGCTTCGGCACGTTCCAAGCCAGTCAGGTACTCATCGCAGGCCACCAGGTCGGCATGCAACACTCCCGGCGCTGCCCGCTCCAGCAGCCGCATGGCTCCGCCGGTCATCCACATCCCCGGAGTGGCGTTGCCACCGAGGTGTGCCGACGGGCTGTGGCCCCACAGCGTCAGCATCTCCAGCGCGGCATGGTCGTTCGCTTTGGAGGTCGTCAGCAGGCGGTCGATTACCGGCAACGGCACGGAGGTGGCCACCATGGCCACGGCACGCACGCGGTCCGGGTAACGAGCAGCCGCGTCCAGGGCGACCAACGATCCCATACTGTGCCCAACCACGGCAGCCGTTTGCAGCCCGGCCGCATCGAGCACGCGAACAATCCAGTCGGCCATCTGCTCGACGCTATCGAGCGCTGGCCCTGCGGAGCGACCGTGCCCCGGCAGATCGACGGACAACACATTGCGATTGTGGCGGGCGAAGTAACGGGTGGGCATTCCCCAAATCGTATGATCCTGGCCCGCCCCGTGAACGAACACCACGGTTTCGCGCCCCGGATCGAGCTCCCGATTGCCGGTGCCGACGTAGGCGACCTTGTTGTCAAATTCTAGTTCCACGAAGAACCCTTGAGTTCGATGACCTGTCAGACTTTTTGCGAGGCCCGCAAGGCCCGGTCGACGTCCGCGATGAGATCGTCGGGATCTTCGATGCCGACCGACATTCGCACCAGGCCCTCGGAGATGCCCGCCGCCTCCAGGGCTTGCGCATCCATCCGATGGTGGGTGGTGCTGGCCGGGTGGATCGCTAGCGACTTGGCATCGCCGATATTCGCCAGATGGGAGAACAGCTCCAGGCGTTCAATGAATCGCTGGCCGGCCGCACGACCGCCCTTGACTCCGAAGCTGAACATAGCGCCGCAACCTCGCGGCAGCAACTCTTTGGCAAGCTCGAAGTCGGGATGTTCGGGAAGCTCGGGAAACCTGACCCACTCCACGGCATCGTGATTGTTGAGATGGTGAACCAATCGGCGAGTATTTTCGACGTGCTTTTCCATCCGCAAGGGCAGCGTCTCCATCCCCTGCAGAATGAGGAAGGCGGTGTTGGCGCTCATGCACGCGCCAAAGTCACGCACGCCCTCCTTACGAGCACGAGTGATAAACGCCGCCGGGCCGAATTCCTCGACGAAGTCAAGATCGTGTAAGCCTTCGTAGGACTCGGTGAGCGTCGGGAATTTTCCGGAGGCTTCCCAGTCGAAGATCCCCCCGTCCACCAGCAGGCCGCCGATCGCGACGCCATGTCCACCGAGAAATTCTGTCGCCGAGTGATAGACCAGGTCGGCGCCCAGCTCCAGCGGCTTGCACAGGCAGGGCGTGGTGAAGGTGGAATCGACCAACAACGGCAGACCCGCTTCGTGGGCGACTTTGGCCACCTCAGGGATGTTCAATACTTCCAGGCCAGGGCTGCCCAGCGTTTCACCAAACACCAGCCGCGTGTTGGGGCGAATGGCCGCGCGAAGCGCGTTGATGTCTCTCGGGTCGACGAACGTGGTGTCGATGCCGAATCGGGGCATGGTGTATGCCAACAGATCGTGTGCTGCGCCGTAGGCCGATTGCGAGGAGACAATGTGCGAGCCGGCCCCCATCAGCGTGACGATCGCCAGATGCAAAGCCGCCTGCCCGCTGGCCGTCGCGATCGCGCCGACGCCGCCCTCCAACGCGGAGATTCGTTCTTCCAGAACCCCATTGGTGGGGTTCGAGAGGCGGGAGTCGACGTATCCGGGGCGTTCGTTATTGAAAACCGACGCGGCATGATCGGCGCTGCGGAAGACGTACGAGGCAGTCTGGTAGATCGGCGTGGCACGCGCACCGGTCGCCGGGTCGGGCTGCTGACCCGCATGGAGCGACAGCGTGTCAAACTTATATTTGTTCGGGTTACTCATGGTGGCGTACTCTGTGATCCGTGCTTCCGAAAGCTTCAGATAGAATTGGACAGGATTACCGTCGACACAACGGTCCGATTATAGGCAATTCAATTGCAGTGGGGAGGTGTCGGGTGGCGATTTGCTGACGGATTCTTGCTTCGACCGCGCCGCGAGGGGTCGCAGAGGTAAACCACGCCCCCTATAATCGCGTCGGAAGTAAAGCGCCGTCGTGAATCAAATCGATCTCACAGACAAGACTGCGATTTGGTGGTCCTGATTCCTCGATTGGAAGTGATCTGAAATGACGGATAGACATGCTCATCGCATCCCGTTCTTGCTCCTGCTATTGTTCCTGATGACGGCAGTCTGCACGGGCGCCTCGGCTCAGCCATTGCCGGTTGCGGAACCTGAATCGGTGGGGATGTCGGCCGACCGACTCGATAGAATCGCCCAGTTGGTGCGTCGCAAGATTCACGACGACAAGCTCGTTGGAGCCGTGACGATGGTTGCCCGTCGGGGCAAGCTGGTGCATTTCGAGGAGTTCGGCCAGGCCGACGTCGAAGCGGACAAGCCACTTCGTAAAGACGCCATCTTTCGCATCTACTCGATGACCAAGCCGATTACCTCGGTCGCCGCGATGATGCTCCTCGAAGAGGGAAAGTTCCAACTGCACGACCCTTTGCACTGGAACCTGCCCGAATTCAAAGACGTGCGGGTGTATGTCGGCGGTGACAGCGGGGATGAAGAGTTCGTAGAGCCAGTCCGTCCGATTACGGTGCGCGACCTGCTGACGCATACTTCCGGCTTGAGCTACGGGATCTTCGGCAGCACGCCGGTTGACGCGATGTACCGGCAAGCGGAAGTCCACGACGAGTCGGTGCCCCTGGAAGAGATGGTCCGCCGCATGGCGAAGATGCCCTTGCTGTATCAGCCCGGTCAGCAGTGGCACTACGGTCGGAGCACCGACGTGCTGGGACGCTTGGTCGAGGTGGCCTCGGGCATGACCTTGGATGATTTCTTTCGGCAGCGGATCTTCGAGCCGTTAAAGATGAAGGATACGGCTTTCTACGTGCCGGCAGAAAAGGTCGAGCGTTTTCCGGTGAACTACCAATGGGGCGAATCGGGTAACCGAACGATTGCGGACCATCCGGCGACAAGCAGATACCTGAAGCGACCGATTTCTCTCTCAGGGGGTGGTGGTTTGGTGTCGACGGCTCACGACTATCTGCGATTCTGTCAAATGTTGCTTAGCGGAGGTCAGTTGGGCGACGTTCGGCTGCTGAGCCCCAAGACGGTGAAACTCATGACGATGAATCACCTGGACGACGCCATCTCGCACGCCAACGGCGATCCGCTTGGCCCAGGCTCGGGTTTTGGGCTTGGGTTTCGAGTCATCCTCGACGCATCGCGCAGCCAGAAGCTTACGTCCGTGGGCAGCTACAGCTGGGGCGGCATGGCGTCTACGATGTTCTTCATCGATCCCCAGGAGCAACTCATCGGCATCGTCATGATGCAAAAGTTTCCCACGGATCTGCGATTCCGTGATGAATTCCAAACCGCGATTTACCAGGCGATTGTTGAATGTAACGGTGACTACGACCACGACTAGTTTGGTACTACAGCGCTAGATATTACCACGGAGTCACGGAGCACACGGAGAAGGAAGGCTTTGGGAATAGCATTTGAAGACATTTCTCGACTTTGAAGCCCGATTTCACTGCCACTGCTTGTTGTTGCACAAGAAACGACGGGAACATTTCGAGAAAAGCCCACTCACTGCAGCAACTCCGTGCTCTCCGTGACTCCGTGGTTATATAAGACCTAGCGCTGCAGTATTAGGGTGACTGTGAAAGTGACACCTTGAGCCAGTGCCGGCTAACCTCTTGGTTTCGATCGGAAGAGTTGTCACAATGGGGCGATGACTTCGCTCGTGGCCCAAGGTGTTTCCAAGACGTATCCCGCGGCGGACGGCGGTTCGTTGCAGGTGCTCGTCGACGCCTCGTTGTCGCTAGACGCGGGCGAAAGCGTGGCGATTCTAGGGCCGAGTGGGTCGGGGAAGAGTACGCTGCTCTCGATTCTCGGCACGCTCGAACGGCCCACGGCCGGCAGTGTTCGGCTCGCGAAAACCGATCTGCTGACGCTCTCCGAGGCGGAGTTGGCCGCTTTTCGCAGCCGACACGTTGGATTTGTCTTTCAGGACCATCATCTCCTGCCGCAGTGTACGGTGTTGGAAAACGTGTTGGTTCCCTTCCTGGCGGACGGCGTGGCGGGACGCAGCGAGGTGGCCCTGGCTGAGGATCTGCTGGAGCGAGTTGGCCTCGGCGAGCGGAGCCTTCACTGTCCCGCGCAGCTTTCCGGCGGCGAGAGGCAACGCGTGGCCATCGCCCGGGCATTGGTGCGCCAGCCCGAGTTACTGCTGGCCGATGAGCCGACCGGCAATCTCGATAGGGCCACCGCCGAGGCAGTGGCTCAGTTGTTAGTGGAACTGCAGCAGGAGCGCAATTCCATGTTGGTTGTGGTGACGCACAGCGAAACGCTGGCAGCGAAGATGCAACGGCGCGCTGAACTGACTGCGGGGCGGCTCGTTGCGGCCGTGTAGCCGAGGTTCACGCGGCCCGTTTCGTTTCGGACCGATGCTGCTTGCCGCTAGTGGCATTCTTGCCGCGGGGCAGGCGTCGGTAGAGCGTGGCAAAATTCTTTTGGCAGAAGCCGTCCCACCAGCTCGCGTTTCGCCACCAGGGAACGTAGCGATACGGAGGCTCGGGCCAATCTTGAGCGGTGATCGCCGCGTGCATCACCGCGGGATGCGTGCCGCGAAAGGGGACGCAGACGTTTGTGTCGTATTGGTAGGTCTGCGCTGCTTCGACGTCGGGGGGAGCTTGCCCCGCCTCGCGACCGCGGAGCGTTTCCCAATAGAACCCCAAAAACTTCGCCAGCTTTTGTCCCATCACCGCCGGTTCGCGGACCCAGCCGTAGTGGTACATCTGGGCGCCGGTGCGTTTGCTGCGCAGCTTGCGCTCTGCTCGGGCAAAACCGCACGCGTCGCCCACCGAGCGAACGCCGATGCCGCCGCGGACGATGCGAATCTGTCGACGGTACGGCAAGGGATTGATCAGGCGGTAGCTACCGTAGAAATGTCGGTAGCGAAAACTGAGCCCTTCCACCCGCTGGTCGGTCAGATGACGCTCCATCGCGGCGCGGAGGCGGGGGTGGTCCTTTTCGTGAATCACTTCGTCGGCTTGAATGTAGAAGCACCAGTCGCCGGTGCACTGGTCGAGGGCGATGTTGGTTTGCTGGGCCATCACCTGACCGCCGCGGCGGAGGTTTTCGTCCCAAACCGTTTCCACGATCCGCAGTTTGGGCGAGTCGATGGCCTGGGCGCGTTGGAGGGTCTCGTCGCTGCTCTTGCCGACGGCCAGCACGAATTCGTCGACCAACGGAAGCACGGACTGAATGCTCTCGACGAACGGATACCCGAACCGCACGCCGTCGCGAATGATGCTGAAACCGGAAACTTTCATGGCAACCCGAAGGATTAGAGCGGAGAGGGTGCGAAGAGCCCTGGCGGCGAATGCTAGACGAGACGGCCTTATCGGTACAGGCGAGAAGCCCGCAGTGGGGTTCTGATGGGAACCTGGGCAAGATATTCGGGTCGGCGGTGATAGCACCGGTTGCTCTCAATTTGCGGTGGGTCATCGGGGAATTGGTCGGTTCGAGGCCACAGAAACCGGCTCCGCGACTGATGCCGCGTCGCGGATCGGTTCGATGCTAAGCAATGCGTCTTTCTATCCCCGCCTCTCACTGCGGAACTCCTGGCGATGCGAATTCTCCGAGATTGTCTGTGCTTTGCGATAGCCCTCTGTTTGCTGTCGAGCGTGGCTCTGGGCTTTGGCTGCAACCGCTGGGATATGCCTAGCACGTGTGCGCAATGTTTTGGGTACGGCTACGGGCCTGGGCACCACGCACCGATGATTCTCCCATGCCATCAACACCAGCGCGCGCCCCGTTTTGTGACCTGCGCCAGGCCCTGCTTCCAGCCCTGCGGCGGATACGGCTGCTGCGCGACGATGCCTTGTAACATGGGGCCTGGGTACATGGGCCCCGGCAACAGGCGATCCCCCGACATGGCTCCTCCCGCGGAGAAATTGCCGCCAACGACCGCGGCGCCGACACAAGCTCTCTTCTTCCCGCCCATCACCGGCCCGCGATAGTGCGGTGTGCCCGGAGAACGGCAAAGTCCGCCAACTGTCATTCCGAGGTCCGTCGAGGGATCTTCGTGGCCTTGCCAAACCGCGTCGCGACGGAGATTCCTCGGCGGACCTCGGAATGACAGCGAGGGCAATGAGCGACTGTGCAGTTCTCCTGTACGGTGTGCCCGCTGGGTGTCTTCCCAGCCTGCGAAGCTGTAGAATCATCCGTTTGCGCCGATAGTCTTGGGCTTTGCGGATGAACCATTCAATAAAGATCGTGCTGGTGGGAGTTGCCGTGGCGCTGGTGGCCGGATGGCTTTGGCGCCGTTGGCGCGCTGCCCAGCTACGAGCCCTGCGACAGTTGGCCCGTTTGCAGTTTGCCGACGAGCGAGCGGAACTCGGGGCAACGTTTCTCGAAGCGGCAGCCGCCTCGGGCAAGCCGCGCGGCTTGAAATGGGAGAAATGCCAGTTGGCTGACGAGCAGGTGTTCGCCGTCGATCGCGTGTCGGGCGATCTCTACGCCCTAGTGGGCGCCACGATCAGCTTCACCGCGGTTTCCGGGGGCGACATGGAAGACGTCGAAGCGGTCGGCAATCTCCGTTATGCGACTGCCGTGTTCGTCTATCGGCGCGGCAGTTGGCACTCTGATGGTCAGGTCGTGTTCAATCTCGAACCGGCGCAGGCTGTCGAACACTACGAGGATAGTCTGTCGCCGTTGGCTTAGATGACGTCGGCTTGTTGGTCCTCTGCCAGGCAGGCGTACAGTCGTCGGTCGATCACCTGGCCGTCCTTGATCGCGCTGCGGCGGAGCGTTCCCTCCAGCGTGTAGCCGGCTTTCTCCAGCACCTGCGCCGAAGCGGGATTCCACTCGTAGACCCAAGCCTCGAGCCGCTGGAGTTCGAACTCGCGCAGGGCGAATGCCGTGAACGCGCGCACCGCGTCGGTCATCAACCCACGACCCCAGAAGGGCTCACCCAGCCAATAGCCCATCTCGCCCGTGGTGCGCTCGATGTCGTCTTTCAGGCGCACCCCGATCGATCCCACTGCTTGCGAATCGACTTCGATGGCGAACACGGTTTCCCGCGCTTGGTCCTTGATGCGCGCAATGAACTGCCGAGCGTCGTCCAGCTTGTAAGGATGGGGGAACATGTCGCGCAGATTCCGCCAGATGCGGTGGTTGTTCGCATACCGGGCCAGCGAGGCGGCATCCTCCTCTCGGAGAGAGCGAATGACGCAAGCGTCGAGTGAAATCTGCAGGGGAGATTCAGCTAGCATGGTGATTCCAATGTTATCGAAGGGGAAGGGACCGGACTAGGCAAGAGCCCAATCAGGCCGAAAAGGTTCGCATGGAGTGTGAATCATTCCACAGAAGGCTCGCCGTCGATCACGGTAAAATGCTGGATAGTTTGAGTCGGTCTGTTCTCCCTTGTTCGAGGTACGATTGTATGACGCTGGCCATTATTCTGCTCGCGGTGGTGGCGTTGGCGTATGCGAACGGCGCGAACGACAATTTCAAGGGCGTTGCGACCCTCTTCGGCAGCGGCACGACCAACTATCGGGGAGCGCTTCTCTGGGCCACCTGCACCACCTTGCTCGGGTCGTTGACTGCCGTGCTGCTGGCGGGCAAGCTCATCAAGGCGTTTTCGGGCAAGGGACTGATCGACGCGTCGACGGTGGCGGATCCCACCTATGTGGCAGCGGTCGCCTTGGGGGCCGGGCTCACGGTGCTGCTGGCCACTCGCCTCGGCATGCCGATCAGCACAACGCACGCGATGATCGGCGCATTGGTGGGCTCGGCCGTGGCCGCCAGTTCGGCGATCGAACTCACAACGCTCGGCGACAAGCTGCTCAAGCCGCTCTTGATCAGTCCCTTCCTGGCATTGGGGGCGACGACGCTGGTCTATCCACTACTGAAGTTTTCCCGCCGTCGACTGGGTATCGGCGAAGAGACTTGCATCTGCGTCCACAATGAAGTGATGGAAACCGTTCCCGCGGGTTGCCCCCAGTTGGCGCTCGTGGAGCGGGTCGACCATTGGAGCGTGACCACCGGCACCACCGCCACTTGTGCCAGTCGCTACGCGGGTCGCGTGCTGGGGCTCGAAGCAGCGGTGGTGCTCGACAAGCTCCATTTTCTCTCGGCAGGCGTGGTCTGCTTTGCCCGAGGCGTGAACGATACGCCAAAGATCGCGGCGATGCTGCTGGCGGCGCCGGCGCTGGGCAGGTTTTCCGCTTGCGCCGCGGTTGGTGCGGTGATCGCTCTGGGCGGTTGGCTCAGCGCCAGACGCGTGGCCGAAACGATGAGCCAGCAGATCACTCCCCTGAATCACGGCCAGGGTTTCACGGCCAACGCCTTGGCGGGTGTGATTATCATCTTCGCCAGCAAGTTTGGCATGCCAGTCTCCACGACCCACGTGAGCTGCGGCGCATTGTTTGGCATCGGCATGGTGACCGGCGCAGCGCGGTGGAAGACCATTGCCACCATCCTCGCGGCCTGGGTCACCACGTTACCGTTGGGCGGATTGATTGGTTATGGCAGCTTTCTGGTGCTCCGGGGCATCTGACAGTTTGTGCTGGACCGAACTGCTTGAATGCCGCTGGCGGACGGCTTATAGTGACGTCTGCGTCGATCACTTCTTCGAGCGACCTTTTCTCCGGTGGCGAGCAGCATGTCTTACGGCTCCGATTACCGTGACCGCCAACGCAGAACCCGCCGGCGCGAGCAGCGGCTGGTCTTCCGTGCTATTCGTTCGCTCGTTGCCACGGCGGCGCTGATAGCGATCGCGTTTGCGTTCGACGTACCGGAGAAGATTCGCGAGAAACTCAGACCGCGCGCACCCGAAGCGGTAGCCGCCCGCGATGAATCGGCCGTCGAGGCGAGAGAGCGGGCCCCGGTCGATCTGTCCTCGGACGCAGCGGGTATTTCTAGCCGGCGACATCCACCCTTGCCACGAGACTTCTCTAACGAGCACCAGCAGACGGTGCCGGGGGAAAACGAACTGGCCGAGTCTCCCGAGAATCCGTCGCACGACGCTGCCCTTTCAACAGAAGTCGAGCGAAACAGCCAAACGACCAAGGAAGACGAGTACACTGGTCGGCGCGTTAAACTGGAACTTGACAAGAAGCAGATGAAAATCCTTCTCCCGGAGCTAGTTGCGGGGGAGAACCGGGTTGATCTCGTGCGGGTGATCGGGTTGCGAAACCTGAAAGAGAAGTTCGAACTGAAACCTGCGAGCGGGTTGGTCGGTGCGAACTCCGAACTGCAGATTTTGTTCCCCGAGTATCCACGAGCGCGGTTTCTAGTGCGTACGGATAAGATCGGTCAGCGCATCTTTCTCGTCGTCGAGCCACAGATGGCGTTGTGGGCGGACCAGCCGATGCCCTACACGCTCAACAAGATAAAGAGTGAGGCCTTCAAAACCAGGCGCGCCGCTGACGAGTTTTTCTCTTCACTGGCGGCAACCCAAGCGGAATTGCCCAGGCTCAAGAATTGGCTCGAGACGGCCCGAAACATCCCGCTCGACGATTTCAAGAAAGGCACATTTCGTGTCAAAGAGCTGGAAAGCCTCATCCCGAGGCTGGAAGGCCGAGTCGAGGAGGTCGAGCAAGGCGTCCAGCAAGTCAACGCTTTGGAGGGGTTCGTCCGTGTGCTGCACAACCGAACCGAACTGCAATTTGTGGTGGCGGACTCCCGCTAGCTCATCTCTGCCGAGTTCGCAGCATCTGGCAGCCGCCAACGGCGCGGTTGCAGGGCCGCAAACGACTACGACCGGCAAGACCTTACCAATCTGACCGGCCTTCGCACGGATTGATCTTGGACATCCTCCCTGCCGGAGGCTACGCTTAGAGAAGGCGGGAGATTCTCTCTGGGAAGGCGTTCCCGATGCGCATCTAGGAGTATGTTTTGGCTAAGTCGATTCTGTTTGACCCGAGCGACTATCGTGAGCTCACCCCCGAGGAACAGGCCCTGCTGCAGCTTGGCTATCAACGGGCGAAGGATGCGCTTGCGCGTAATGTGACGCCCAAGGGCTTTTCCGCTTGTTCGCTGGATGATAACCAGGTGTTCGGCACGGATGCCAACTACCGTTCGGTGTGGGCCCGCGATGGGGCCAAGACCATCATCTGGACGCTCGACCTGGAAAACCAGGAAATCCGCGATTGCCAGTTTCAAACACTGCGCACGATTCTCTCCCACCAAGCGCCGGCCGGTCAGTTGCCCGCGCATGTGATCATCGAAACCGACGAGCCCGAGTACGGCGGCGTGGGTGGAATCACTTCCATCGACAGTGCGCTGTGGACAATCATTGCCGTGGAGCGGCTTTGCCGTCATACGGGCGATTGGTCGTTCGCCGAGGAGTTTGGCGAGACACTGCAGCGGACCATGGATTGGCTCGGCGCGCTGGATGCGAACAATTGTGGGTTGCTCGAGATTCCCGAAGCGGGCGACTGGACCGATCTGTTTGGGCGCAGCTACCACGTGCTCTACGACGAAGTACTGTGGCACCGCTGTTTGGTTTGCTTTGCCGGTCTGTTGGAGCAGCGTGGCGACGAGCAAAAATCGGCCGATTATTTGGCCTGGTCGCGGCACGTGGGCAACGTGATCCTCCGCCGGTTCTGGCCTTCCACCGCGACTGACGACAGGGATAGCGGCACGAGCTTTGCCGACGTGCAATACGAGCTTGGCGACGCCCGCTATCTGGTGGCCCAGATCTCGCCGTTCGGCTACAGTTGGCGGTGCGACGTGTACGGCAACCTGCTGGCGTTCTTAACAAATCTCGTCGATCGCGATCGGGCGATGATGACGTTCCGCTTTTTGTGGGGCGTGGGCGCGAACGACCCGGCGCCGGTAAAAAACATGTATCCGCCCATTCACGCCGGCGATCCCGAGTGGCGCGACTACTTTGCTGTCAATCTGCTGAACCTGCCCAATCACTATCACAACGGGGGCGTCTGGCCGTTCATCGGCGGGTTGTGGGTTCGCTACATTCACAAGCTGGGACTCTCAGACGTGGCGCGTCGCGAGTTGGTCAGCTTGGCCAAGCTCTGCTCGCAAGGCGTCAACCACGAGTGGGAGTTCAACGAATGGCACCACGGCGTCACCGGCCGGCCCATGGGCAAGGCCTACCAAACCTGGAGCGCCGCCAGTTTCCTGAAAGCGTGCCACGACCTGCATCTGGAACCCAACGGGTCGGATCACTGCTAGTGCGTTTTCGAAGTCGCTCTGGCACCCGGCTATACCTAGCTGCGAGTGTGCTGTCCGTTTTCAACGCGCTGGAACCAATGCCGCAAACCTTCGCCTACGCCCGCGGCGAAATGTTCTCTTGCATGAAACACCCGGGGCGAGTCGAGCTCCGCGAGTTCGGGCAACGCGTTGCCCACCACGATGCCCAGGAATCCTTGCTCGAACATCGAGAGGTCGTTGCCCGTGTCGCCGCAGACGATGACGCGCTCCGGCGGCACGTTCCATGTGGCGGCCAGGTGCGCCGTGGCTGTGCCTTTGTCGATTCCCGCCGGCAGAATGTCCAGATCGCGTTCGGAACTATAGACGATTCTCACCCGTAGCCCCGCCGCTTCCAGTTGCGACTGCCAATCGGCAAGCTGTGCCTCGCTGGCGTCGTAGGCAAAGTAGCTCACCTTGTGCCGAGATTGATAGCTGGCTGGCTGGAGTTCGAAACCCTCGATCTCGCCGAGCACTTGCCGGACAACGTTCGGATCCCAAGCCCCGGAGAGTTTCGGCCAGCCGGCGAGCGGCTTGGGCGGGTCGAAGGTTTCGATCTGCGTGCCGACGTTGCCGATCAAGGCGTCGGGCTCCGGCAGAGGCGTGCCCGCAATCGACCAGCGGAGCGATTCCGTTGATCTGCCCGAATTGTAGACCAACTGTACCGAATTACGCCGCGGCGCGAGCCAGTCGCAGAGCGACTCCAGAGCCGCATCGCTGCCTAGCATCGTGCCGTCGACGTCGCTGACGACTAGGAACCGGTCGGCCACGCCTCCTCCTCAGCCAACTGGTCCATTTCTTCCTCGTCGAGCCCGTCAGCATGGTCGCGTTCGACCCATTCGGAATGATTGAACAACGGTCGAGGCGCCTCTTCCACCAGATTCAGCAGCCGCTGGGCGATGCCCGTCCAGGTGAACCGAGCGCGCGCCTTCTGCGTGCCATACTTTGCGAGTTGGTCGTACACTTCGCGATGTTGCAGCACGGCCGTGATGGCGTGGCCGAAGGCAGGCGGGTCGAAGGGGTTGGCGTAAATCGCCTCCATGCCCCACGTGACATGCTCCCACAATCCGCCTTCGGTGGTGATCACCGCCGGCGTGCCGCAGGCCATCGCTTCAATGGCCGTCATGCCGAACGGTTCGTAGCGACTGCTCAGCGCAAACACGTCGGCCGCGCGGTAGTAGTCGGGCAGATCTTCGTCGGTGATATAGTCGTTGAAGATAATGCGATCTTCGCAGCCCAGGTCGGCGGCGATCTGATGCAGATCGTGAACCTTCTTTTGCTCCTTCTCGGTGGGCGTACTGGAACCGACGGCCAACATCAGCTTCGCGTCGGCAACTCTTTCGAACACCTCGGTCATCGCTCGGATCAACAGGTCGTACCCCTTGTTGCGCGCCATGCGTCCCACGGCGAGCACGATCCGCCCTTCCAAGCCGAGTTGCTGCTTCAGCGCGCGCCGCGATGCGCTCGACACCGGGAAGAAGCGCCGATCGTCGTAACCGGGCGGAATTACCTTGATCTTGTCGCGGGGGACTTCGTAGTCGCCCTCGGACGAAGTCAAAATGTCTCGCTGCACGGGGGTGGTGGCAATCAGCAGATCGGACTCGTCGTAGACGATCTTCTCTTCGCGAATGCGGCGACGGAAGTTGTATTTTTCTTCCAACTCCCGTGGGTCGCCGTCCATGTTGTCCCGTTTCCAGGAGCCGATCGAGTGCGGCGTGTGGATATGGCGGATGCCAAAGCGGTTGGCCAGGGCCTGCCCGGCCAGCCCCGCATCCCAGTAGTGGCTGTTAATGAAGGTGTACTGCAGATCGTTGCGGCGAATGTGTCGGGCGGCGTTCTCGACCCATTCGGGAATCGAATCGCAGAGCGTTTCTTTACGCACGAAATCGTCGCCGCCGCAGGGAAACCGTAGTAACCGCACGCGCGGATCAATCTGTTCTTCGTCGGGTTGATCTTCAAATTGTCGAGTGAGAATATCGACGTGGTAGCCGAGCCCGGCAAGACATCGGGACAGTTCCAGGACAAAAACAACCTGGCCGCCCGTGTCGGGTTTGCCGAACTCAGGTTCCGCGGCAACGTATCCATGCGTGGAGATCATCATGATCCGTTGCGACGGAGAGGCGGTAGGCATTGCATCCTCCTGAAGTTGGGGTGGGGTGATCCATCCGAGGGGGGATTATAGCAGATTGACCGCACTTTTTTAAGTGCCCACACTCAAAGCCCTGGATTAGCAGCGTCAAGAGAAGATTCTTAACGTGACGCGCTACGGTCGGATTGAACTGGTAGCCACTGCCGCGGGTCTTGGCCAAAGAGTTGCGAGACGACGGCGAACAATTCCTTGTGACGGCGCGCAAGCTCGTGCGGCGCGGTGAAGAAGCATTCCGTGACGACGGCAAAAAACTCCGCGTGGTTGGTCGCGCCGTACGTGTCAAGCAGCGTCGGCTTCCCTTCTTCGGCAAACTCCAGCAACTCTTCGTACTCCGTCTCGGTGATCTTGTACCACCGTTTCTCAAACTCGTAGCTAGTCATCGGCGGCGCGCCGTCGGTCGCTCCATCGAGCGAGTCCATCTGATGGGCAAACTCATGGAGGACCACCGAACGCCGCCGGCGCGCGTGGCGACCATCGCGCAGCACGACCTTCCAAGCCAGCACAATCGGCCCGCCCTGCCACGACTCGCCCACGAGGGTCTCCGGATGGAACAGCGGGCCGTCGGGATGCCCCAGGAGCAGCTCGTCGGTGGATGCCGGCCGGGGATGGTAGGAGCCGGCGTAAAGGATGATCGTCTTCAGCCGATCGAAATAGTACGGCTTGTCAAAACCCAGGGTCAGCAGTGCGGCCTGACTGGCAACCGTGACGCACATTTCGTCGGTGACCTCGAACTGTCCGCCGCCGACCCAGTCTTTTTCGTGCAGCAAGATGCAGACGAACTCGCGGACCCGCTGCTGCTGATCGCTGCCGAGCAGTGGGTACTGCCACACGTTCAAGCGCAGCCATTCTTCCCAGGTGCTCGGCATCTCGGCGGCGAGCCACTCCCTGCGTCGTTTGTCTTTGCTTGATCGGAAGAACATGGCGGAGGTCGGAGGCTGGTGGTCAATCTGTAGTAGAGGACAAACCACCCCGGACGCCAAGAGCGCCCGTTCTGCTGCTTGCTTTGTGGACCGTTTATTGCGATGATAGGGTGTCGTTCCGGTTTCTCGTTATCTCTTTCTGGGGGTCTCCCGCCATGTCGCTTCAGTCCGCCGCCAAAGATGGCATCCTCACGATTCGTATTATGGACGACCGCCTCGTCGACCCCTCGATTCTTACTCGCTTGTTCGACGACCTCAACGCGCTGATGAGCAAGACGACCGAGGACCGCGTGATCGTCGACTTCTCCCCGGTCGAGTTCATGGCTTCCTCGGCTTTGGGCAAACTGGTGCAGTTTCAAAAGAAGTCGAAAGAGTACAACGCTAAGGTGAAGCTCGCCGGCATCCGTCCAGATATTTATGAAGTGTTCAAAATCACCAAACTGCACAAGGTGTTTGACATCGCCAAAGACGAGCCAACAGCTCGCAAAGCGTTTCAGAAGACGGGGCTGTTTCGTTAGGGCCGCAGAATTCCTAACTGTTATGAAGGGGCGGAAGGAAGAAGGTGCCCGCGAATCACGCGAATGTACGCGAAAAACTGCCAGTTGTTTGCGAACAGATGTGAGAGATCACGAGGACCAGCATATTGAAAGTGAATATCGATCTTTTCGCGCTTATTCGCATGATTCGCGGGCCGAATTCTTTTTAATTCGTGTAACTGCTTGTTCTGGTTAGCGGAGTACTTTTCCAGATATACGAGATTCCCATGAAAGCTTCCGAGGCGGTCAAGCACTATTTCCATCGGGCAGCCGACCAGATGGCTCTCACCGAGAACATGCGCACTTTGCTGCTGACCTCCAAGCGCGAACTGCAGGTGCAGATTGCCGTCGAGATGGACGACGGCGATTTGCAGACGTTCATCGGCTATCGGGTACAACACGACAACGCCCGCGGCCCGATGAAAGGGGGCCTGCGCTTCCACCACGAAGTCAACCTCGACGAGGTCCGCAGCCTCGCCTCGCTGATGACGTGGAAAACAGCAGTCGTAAACATCCCCTACGGCGGCGCGAAGGGCGGCGTTGCCGTCAACGTCCAACACCTCAGCACCAAAGAGCTGGAACGCATCACTCGTAAGTTCATCGACGAGATCCACGACGTCATCGGCCCCGACACCGACATCCCGGCACCCGACATGGGCACCAACGCCGAGGTGATGGCCTGGATCATGAACCAGCACAACAAATACCACGGTTTTAATCCGGGCGTGGTCACCGGCAAACCGGTCGAGCACTACGGCGTTCCCGGCCGCGAGGAAGCCACCGGGCGCGGCGTGGGCATTCTGGCAATCAAGACGTTGAGCCGCCTGGGTCGCAAGCCGCAAGACACGCGCGTGGCGATTCAGGGGTTTGGCAACGTCGGTTCGCACGCGGCACAGTTCCTTGCCGAATCCGACTGCCAGGTCGTTGCCATCAGCGACGTCAGCGGCGCGTACTTCCGCGAAGGCGGAATCAAGATCGGAGACGCGTTGCAATACGCCAATCAGCACAAGCATTCGCTCGAAGGTTTTACGGAAGCCGATCGCATCTCCAACGACGAGCTGCTTCAGCTCGACGTGGAACTGCTCATACCCGCGGCGTTGGGCGGCGTGATCAACATGGAAAACGTGTCGCGGATTCAAGCGCCGGTGATCATCGAGGCCGCCAACGCCCCCGTGCGGCCCGACGCGGACGAACTGTTGGCCGAACGGGGCGTAACGATCCTGCCCGACATCCTGGCCAATGCCGGCGGCGTGACGGTCAGCTATTTTGAATGGGTGCAGAATCGGCAATACTACCAGTGGAACCTCGACCGCGTGCGGCAAGAGCTCGATCGCGTGATGTCGGCGGCGTTCGAAGAGGTGTGGAGCCTGGCCCAAGAGCGACAGGTGAGCCTCCGCACCGCGGCGTTCATGGTCGGCATCGGCCGCGTGGGCAGAGCCACCGTCCTGGGCGGAATCACCTAGTGCCTCAACTCGACTGAATTGACGGGTGCCACTGTCTGGCTTGTCCAGCAGTGGAACCCTGGTACCCGCTTCGCACTGCTGGCAAGCCAGACAGTGCCACCCAACTCCTGAACACAGTTTTTGCGGAGACAAAAATGACTGACGACTCCTTGGCCGAACTGCCGATCTTTCGTGGAATGAGTGCCGAGCAACGCAACGAGGCGCTCAGCATGGCCCAGCACGTGGAGGTCGGCACCGGGGAGAAGATTATTTCCCAGGGAGGGATGGAGCAGAACCTGTGGTTCAGCCTCAGCGGTCACTGCGTGGTCAAACGACTCACCTCAGACGGCAACGAACTAAAACTGGCCGAACTGGGCCCACGATCGCAGTTCGGTGAGATGTCGTTCTTTCACGCTTCGCCCAATTCGGCCGACGTCATCGCGACGACCGACATGAAACTCTTGCGGCTGTCGCGGGAAGACTACGACCGACTCTGCGAGAGCGGCAACCCCGTGGCGTTCAAGCTAGCGCTGAACAGCCTGGAGCAACTCTCCGAACGCCTCCGCCGCACCGACCAGTGGATCACCGATCTGGTGACGCAGGAGAATCATCAGCCCACGGTAAGCGAGTGGACTTCGTTTCGGGAGCTGGTTTTTCGTTGAAAACCAGACGCGGTCTTGCTTTGTCGAGAACTCTAGTAAGCCGCGAGGCGCCAGCCGAGCGCTCGGCTGGCGCCTCGCGGCTTACGTTGCGACCGACGGTCGTTAGCCACAGAGCATCTCCCCC
>CAXMSB010000071.1:0-13927 GCA_964195615.1 uncultured Granulosicoccus sp.
CGGTTTGTTAGAGTATTTCGATCAGAAAGCCAGCTCACGCCGCGACACGTTCGTATTATCGTCAGGCGGCCCGAACCATGTTTCGCAGGCTCAGAAAGAGATCGAAAGAGTGGGCCGAGGACGTGCAGCGACGCGAGATCGCGCGGCTGAGGCAGGAGACGATACAACTGAAGGAAGAAACAGAACGGGAAACCGGTCGTCCGATTGAGTTAACACCAGAACAGCGAAGTCGACTTGCTGAATGTTCCAAGGGTATGGATCCCGAGACACTGAAGGAAACTTCGGTGTTCGGTCCTGAGCAATTCACAACCGTCGAGATCGAGAAGGAATCGGCCGAGAATTCATCGCTTGCGTCGCCACAATCCGTAACTGCCAAAGG
This sequence comes from uncultured Granulosicoccus sp., assembly GCA_964195615.1. Lineage (GTDB taxonomy): Bacteria > Planctomycetota > Planctomycetia > Pirellulales > Lacipirellulaceae > Bythopirellula. Next base: position 380 of record CAXMSB010000071.1, read on the forward strand.
AGAGTAACGTCGGTGGAGTTTCTTGACCTTACGGGACCAACACACCAGCACACCTTACGGGATGTCAACGTAACTCCTGCTCTTTCCTCACTTTTCAGGCGACGCGACTTGTTGCTCTGTACGGAGCAACTCGCGTAACTCATCCGCCCCATCCTGGTCTGGATCTAACTCAAGTGTCCGCCGTAGATGATAGATGGCTCGCTCTGGCCGACTGAATTCGGGCATGGAGAAAATCGCTGCCACGTATCGATGCACGAGGGCATAGTCGGGATCAACCTGAAGAGCCTTTAGGTAGAATGTTAGCGCCTTGCGAGTCTCTTTGAGATTGAAGTGATGAACGCCCAGGTTAGCCAAGGCGATGGCGCTGGGGCGGTAAGGAGTCGCGCGGATTGCTTCTCGAAACAGTTCGATCGACTCGGCTTCCTTCCCTTGCAAGCGGTAGAGCTGGGCCAAGTTGACATACGCGGCATCCCGTTTAGGCTCGTATTCGATTGCCAGCTTGTAATGTTTTTCCGCCAGTTCCTCCTGGTCGGTGCGCCGGTAGATCAGACCGAGATTGTTGTGGAGCGTGCCGAACTTGGGCGCTACCTTCAAGGCCTGCTCGGCCACCTGCAGCGCTTTCTCCTGCTCTCCCCGCTGACTCAGCAGGGATGCCAGTGTGGCTAAGGCGCGGGCCTGGTTGGGGTTGAAACGTAAGGCCAGTTCGAGTTCTCGCATAGCCGCTTCCAGCTGTCCTTCATGAATTAGGACATTTGCCAGTCCATCGTGGGCGGAACCGTTCAAGGCATCCAAGCGAATCGCGTTGCGGAACGCCTCGCGAGCTTCGTCGAACCGGCCCCGCACTAGATGCAACATACCCATGGCGTTGTATGCATTGGGGCCAGCGACACCGGGATCCATCAGGAGGGCCTGCTGAAAAAGCTGCATGGCCTCGTCCTCCTGCCCTCGCCGAAGCGCTATCTGCCCCCGCATGAGATAGGCCGGCGCCGTCTCCGGCTCGATTTCCAGGGCCTGGTCGATCGCCCCTTCCGCTTCCCCAATCTTTCCCTGCATCAAGTAGATGCTCGCAACGTTCAACCGCAGGTTTTCATTGTTGGGCTCTTTCTCCATTGCCAGCTCATAATTCACCAGGGCCCGCTTGATTTCCCCCACCTGCTGGTAGGCACTCGCCAGTATCGAACGGGCATAGACGTCGCCCGGAACTTCCGCCAGAGCGTGTTCCAGCATCGTGATGGCGGTGAGCGGATCGCCTTGGGCCTTCAGGTGGATCGCCTTTTGCACCATTTCCCATTGCACTACCTGCTCTTTCGGATCGGGTCTCTCGATAATTTTCGCGTCGTTGTCTGTCGCGGTCTTGACATATCCCAGAGCGGCCAATCGTCGCATTGCCTCGTCGTCAATCTCCATGCTGGCGACATCGACTGCTTGTTGCGCAGCCAGGTAAGGGTCATCCCCCAGCCAGTTGGCAAGCTGATTGCTCAAGACGGCCACCGTTTCTGGCTGTTCGTCGTGGAGATTCTTCAGTTCCCTGGAGTCCGCCTCGAGGTCGTACAGTTCGGGTGTGGGGGCCAGGATGTATTTGAAGTCGTCTCGACGGACACCGACCAGGGGCGCCCAGCCGTGCATAGTCATGGTGGCAATCGTTTCTATCAGCACGGATCTGTGTGGCTCCGACGGCTTCTCACACAGGTTGATGCCGTCCACTTCCTCGGGCACCTCCTTCCCCAACAAATGCAGAATCGTGGGAACGACATCGACCAGGCAGGTCTGCCGCTCGATCACCTTTCCTTGAGGAATTCCCGCGGGGGCGTGCCAGATCATCGGCACATGCAGCGTTGCGTCGTAGACAAGTAGCGAGTGCGTCTCCTCGCCATGTTCCCCCATGCCTTCGCCGTGGTCGGAGGTGTAGACGACCAGTGTACGATCGCGGATGCCTAGATCCTCCAGTTGCGACAGCAGGACCCCGATTTGCGAGTCGACGTAGGCAATTTCGCCATTGTACGGGTCGCGCTTGTACTGGGTACGAAACGGCTCAGGAGGCATGTAGACGGCGTGGGGATCGAAGTAGTGGACCCAGAGGAAGAAGGGCCCTTCGGCGTTTTCTCTGATGAACTTCGTTGCCGGCTCGTTGGTCAATTCGGCCGCCCGCTCGCGGAACATGTTGGGCGAATACTTCATGCCTTTGGTAAGGTCATCGTGATAGAGGTCGAATCCCTGGTCCAAGCCGAACCGGGAGTCGAGAACAAACGCCGAGATCGTGGCACCGGTCTGATAACCTTCAGCTTTGAGACGTTCTGCCAGCGTGGTCACCTTGTCCTTCAGCCGAAAGGTGCCGTTGGCCCGAGCCCCGTGGTGATACGGATATAGGCCGGTCAAGAGCGAGCTGTGGGCTGGCAGCGTAGCGGGCGAGGGGGTGGTGGCCTGGGCGCACAGAATGCCCTCGCTGGCCAGATTGTCGATCACGGGCGTCTTGACACCCCGATTACCATAGCAGCCGATGTGATCGGCCCGCGTCGTGTCGGTCGTGATGATCACGACGTTGTAGTCCTGAAGCGCACCGGCCGCTGCCTCTATGTGGTCCACCTCGTCCAGCGGCAGGGTAATCTCCCGAGTGATGTCTTCTCGGAGATAGAACTGTTCGTAGCGCCTTGCCAACAACGCCCAGACCGACGCGAAAATCAGCAGAACGGCCAGGCCGATCCAAAGCCGTTCGGGCCATTTGGATCTGCTACTCGGCAGAGACGGAGTATCGGCAGCATCGGAAGTGTCGGTCATCGGCATCGTGCGTGGGAGAATCGTTTGTTGAGGGATTCCTCGATTATCCTCACATGTGATCGGGTCTGCAACGCGAGAATCTGGAGAAGTGCGTAGAAACGGCCTGTTAGGGGAAAAAAGCAAGCCGCAACCCTGGGAGGATTGCGGCTCGCAAAATTATCAGAAACGAACCAAAAACCAAAGTCCGCCGGCTTATCCTAGGCCAGCTTCCGACGACGTCGAGAGCGGAACCCGCAGGCTAGCGAGACCATTCCACCTAGCAACAGCAACGGGGCAGTCGGTTCTGGTATGTGTTCGATGCCGATGGTCGCAGTGGCAAGAAACGGCACGGCGTATATCTGGCTGCCAGGAATAAACGCCGTCAGGGTGGATATGATACCGCCGGCAGGTACCGACGTACTTCCAGGACGACCACCAACGAGGTGGAACGAGACGACGCTCGTCACCCTATGGATGATGCCTGCGGGCAAGTGAATAAAGTGCCCAGTTCCTGGTTCGACGTTGCGCGGAAGAGCGTACTTGCTCTCAAATTCGACGGTCGGAGGGGCGTTGGGAAACGGGACGTCGCTGTTCACCTGATGTCCGCCCGCAGTAAGATGCAAATCTGGTAAACCGCCAATACTGGAAGGCACTAACCAGCGGTGACTATCATTCACTGGCCACGTAGTCGATCCCTGGACAGTCCTCGGGACAAAAGTGCTCCCGGGGACGGCGGGAAGGTGAACCGAGTTGGGACTCGTGTTGATTATGTAAGTGGTAAGAGTAACACCTGGTTGATGGTAGATATCCGCAAACTTCAATTCGATGTCCACGTCACTGTTGTTGATGGGACTGGTGTTCTTCCCGACCAGATCGAGTGAGATCGCCGGATAAACACTACTGGGCTGCAGAGAAACTCCTGAAAAGAAAGCCGCCGGATTAAACACCGTGAAAATCGCAACGGTGCTTCCAGGTCCCCCCGAGGTCGGAAAGGGGTGCGGTTGCGGAACCCCACCCACGCGAACTGCTGCTATATCGACTTCCGAGGGATCCGCCAGGTGAACCGACACCAACACACCGGCCCAATTTGGAAGTGCGGCAGGCCCGGGATTGTGGACTTCGATGGGAATCGTGACCAACTCACCTGCTTGTAGAGGAGGTGTCTTGATTGCGGAATTCACGCCACCTGGAGCTGGCTCACCCCCAACGGTACCTGGTCCGGTTGGCGGTGGCGATCCGCCAGGACCTGTCAGATAAGTAGTCTGAGCGAGAGCAGTAGATGCGAGAAAAGCGACGACAGCAACCGAAAGAAAAGCTACCGACACGAACTGCAACGAACGCTGACAAGAGATTGTCATTAGTCCTACCCTCCCCTGGGGAAACCTGAAGAGATGAAAAGAGCCTATCCGCGAACTCCATACCACACGAATGTGGCATACCTACGCATTCGGCCATCAGTCTGTTAGGATAGCCCTGATCGCGGCTGAGTAAACTGAAAAAATGTGGTTTTTCCGAATTCTTTCGGGAAATCCACCCTTGTCGAGTGCCCGAAACGGGTTACGTCATACTCAATCATGTGTCTGGGGGGGGGACGGAGTTCACTCGCCGGAAGTGGGTGGGCGAAGAACAACCTTTGAAACGAAGAGCAAACGGACAGTCCTCGACGCTCTATTCTCTTACCTGGGAAGACTTTGCGACATCTGCTCATCTACTTGCTGTTCCTCTTCAGTGGGGCGACGGGGCTCGTCTACGAAGTGATCTGGATGCGATCCATGCGTCTGGTGCTGGGCAGTTCCGTCGAGGCCGCCTCAACGGTTCTGGCGACCTTTCTGGGGGGATTGGCGGTTGGTAGTTTTCTTGGTGCAAAGCTATCCGACACGCGCAGTCCGCTGAGACGCTATGCAGTGGCCGAGTTCGTTGTGGCGGCGACAGCGCTGTTGGTGCCGCTCTGGCTAATAGCCTATCGAGCCTGGTACCCAACCCTATACGCATGGGCGGCTGACGATCCCACAACGCTGGCCGTTTTTCGTCTTGTCATGGCGGTCTTGGCGATGGGCCCCCCCGCGATTGCGATGGGGACAACTCTGCCGCTGGTCACCCGCGCAGTGGTGACAGATATGGGCACGTTCGCCTGGCGAACAAGCTTGCTTTACGCGGTAAACACGTTCGGCGCGATGGCGGGGGCATTTGCTGCCGGTTTCTACCTGCCTATTTGGCTGGGGATGCATGGCAGTATCTATCTGGCGGCAGCGGTTAATGTCGCGGTTGGCGTCGTGGCTTGGGTCGTGTCAGGGCAGCCTTCCGAGGAAACAGCGGTGCCATCACCCGAAACAACAGGTGATGCCGCCTCGTCCCCCGGGCCACGCCCGCGCGTCTCCCTTGCATTGTTGATCCTGGCGGGCCTCTCTGGCTTCGGCAGCCTGGCGTTGGAGGTCGTCTATTTCCGCATTTTGAGCTACCACACGGAAGGTTCGGTTTACAGCTTCTCGCTGATGCTGGTGTTCGTGCTCGCCTTTCTAGCCCTGGCAGCCGTGTGGGTAGCTCGCAACCTGGACCGACAGAACGCCTGGCGATTTCTCGCGTGGACCCAATTGACCGCCGTGGCCGTGCTGCTGATTACGCCGCTGATGTTTCACAGTTTGCCCTATTTAGCGGGTTACGAAGCGGACGACACATTTGGCGAGCGGATGATACGGTACGCGATCACCAGTGCCGCGATCCTGGGACCGTCGATGCTGCTGATCGGCGTTGTACTGCCCTGCACCTGGAAGCTCGCAGCGGCGGACGCCGCTCACAGCGGCAGGGTGGTCGGCTTGTTGACCGGCGTCAACACGCTCTTCGCCGTCGTCGGATCCATGGCGACCGGCTTCCTGCTTTTGCCACGCCTTGGTTTGGGACTAACTTCCCTGACAGTGACGTGCGTCTACGGGGGCATTGCGATTCTGGCACTGCTCCACGGCTTTCGTGGGGTACGTCGTTGGCTGGGCTGCGGGGCCTGTCTGGCAATGATTTTGGGTTGGTTCCTGTTGGGCGGCTGGCGAGTACAAGTGGTGAAGCTCGAATCGGGGGAGAAGCTCATCAGTTTCCACGACGGGCCCGATGCCACAGTGGCCGTCTTTGAGCGATCCAACGGACACCGCGTGCTGAAGGTCAACCACGATTACCTACTTGGTTCCAGTGCGGGCGCCGACCGCGAAGTTCGGCAAGGTCGGTTGCCTCTGATGCTGCATCCCGATCCTCGACGTGTGGCGTTTGTGGGTGTGGCCACCGGAATGACGGTCTGTAGTGCGATTGATTTCCCTGTGCAGCGGGTGGCTGCAGTGGAATTGTTGCCCGGGGTCGCTGACACGTTGCCGCTGTTTGCCAAGTGGAATCGCAATGTGGCCGAGGATCCGCGAGTCGAAATTGTCGTGGAAGACGGCCGCAATTTTCTAGCCGGAACCGATGAGCAGTTCGACGTGATTATCAGCGACCTTTTCGTTCCCTGGCATGCTGGCACGGGAGACCTGTACAGCGTAGAGCACTTCGAGACCGCGCGCAAGCGGCTGGCCCCCGGGGGAATTTTTGCCCAATGCCTGCCCGGGTATCAGTTGTCGGTGGAGGAATTACGAACGGTTACCGCCAGCTTTCTAGAGGTATTCCCAAACTGTGTCTTATGGCGAAATGACTACAATCTCCAGTATCCGATCCTCTGCTTGACAGGTTTCCGGGATGACCTGTTGCTGGATGCCGAGGCGGTCCACCAACAGACCCAGAGACTCAGAAGCACCACTGGAACCCCGGCTAAGTTCTTAGCCGACCCGACCGGGCTGCCACTGTTGTTCGTCTGCGGTCCGGCAGACCTGGCAGAGTGGTGCGCAGGGGCAACACTGAACACAGATAACTACCCATTGATTGAATTCAGTTCGCCCAAGAGTTTGTTTCAACACAAGCAGGAAGAGATTCAGCCAATCCACGACTTCCTGGCCGGAGTGCGATCTCATTCCTGGCCTTTTGATCAACTACCTGGTGAGAAGCCGGTTCAAGAGCTGTTTCGGATTGTCGACCTGGTGATTGAAGCACAGCAGGCCCACGCCGAACATAATTATGAACGCGAATTTGAACGTGTGGGCCAACTGGCTCGACTAGCTGGGGATTTACCCTCCGTGGCCAATTACGTCTTGTCCGTAGCGAATCGCTATCATAGTCGGCAAATGAGCCAGCGAAGCATGGAATTGCTTTCGACGTTAGTGGAATTTCCAGATCCGCTGGTGCGTGTTCTGTGGGCACTTGCTCAAGCACACCGAATCGAAGGAAACGACCAGGAGGCGATCGCGTTGATGCAGCAGGTTGTTGAGCGGTCACCCGACCTTGCGGCGGCACGGAAGCAGTTGGTCGACCTCCTGAAGCGGGCGTCCGAACACGAAAGGGTCGAGCCGCATCTGCGCGAGATGATCAAAGAAAACCCTGACGATCCATTCCTGCGGCTTGATTTAGCCAGATCACTGCACCTCCAGCATAAGGCCGAGGAAGCTCGCGCGGCGATGGACGACTTTCGTGAGACCTGGGATGGATCCGACAGCAAGACGGTGTGGCGCTCCCTGCGTGCGAAGGGCTTGGGGCCTTACGTTGACCGCATGGCACCCTTGCAGGGGCCGCCACCGAGTGTCGATGTAGAGGCAACGGAGGGCGAGAAGGAGACGGACGAAACGAAGCAGTCTAGTGTGGAGGCAGGAGCAAGTCTGGGGGATCCTCAATGAAAGGTGAATCACCCAAGTTTTTGACCGTCGTTTCGGGGCTCCCCCGCTCGGGTACGTCGATGATGATGCAAATGCTCGCGGCGGGCGGTCTCCCTGTCCTGACCGATCAAGTGCGTACCGCTGACGACGACAACTCGGAGGGTTACTACGAACTGGAAGCGGTCAAGCGAACTCGCCAGGATGGCAGTTGGCTGCAAGAGGCACTTGGTAAAGCAGTCAAAGTAATCTATCGCTTGCTGGAAGACCTGCCTGCCGACTACCACTATCGAGTGTTGTTCATGTCGAGACCGTTGCAGGAGGTCATTGCCTCGCAACAGCTGATGCTCCAGCGGCGCGGCACCGAGGGCGCCAACGTCTCCTCGGATCAGTTACTGAGAATCTTCACTAGTGAATTGCAGCGAGTAAAATTATGGATGGCGGCCCAGACCAATATTGACTGGATAGAAGTCCAATACACCAACGTACTGGCCGATGCCCAGCGCGAGGCGGAGCGAGTCTGCCGGTTCTTGGATCTTCCCCTGGATACTGCCGCGATGGCCGCACGAGTGAATCCACAACTTTATCGTCAACAAAGTTAATTGGTCCTTTGGCAAATGTCTCTGGAAGGTGAAGTCGTACTGGCCTACATCGGTCCCGGCGCGGGAATCGCGCTGATGGGATCGTTCCTAGCTATTTTGTTTGCCATGGCGACGGCGTTTTTCGTCTTGTTGACCTGGCCGTTCAAATGGTGCTGGAGGGCGCTGCGTGGTCAACGTGCTCTGATGCGCTCCCAGGTCAGGCGTGTTGTCATCTTGGGGCTGGACGGATTGGATCCCGAATTGACCGACGCCATGCTGGCCGAAGGCGCCTTGCCCAATCTGTCTCGTCTACGGGACCAGGGCGGTTACCATCGCCTGGGAACCACCTGGCCGCCCCTGTCGCCGGTTGCGTGGTCCTCGTTTAGCACCGGCACAAATCCGGGCAAACACCAAATCTTCGACTTCATCACTCGCAACCCTGCCACCTATCTCCCAGAGATTTCGTCGGTACGGATTCGTCCGCCGAAAAGACAACTTCGGCTGGGTCGATTTGTGGTGCCCCTTTCCCGACCGAGGATCGAACAGCTCCGCAAGAGCAAACCGTTTTGGCAAGTCTTGGGCGAGGCGGGTATCTTCAGCACGGTGCTGCGCGTGCCAATCACTTTCCCTCCCGATCGATTTCACGGGGTGCAGCTGTCGGCGATGTGCGTACCCGACCTGCGAGGCACCCAGGGAACGTTTACCTATTTCCTGGAGGAGGGATCCGCGGGCACTACAAGCGACGGTGACGTAGGGGGCCAGCGAATCGTCGTTCAACGTCTGGGCGACGTGGTCCATGGAAAGTTGCCCGGCCCCACCAATCCGTTGCGGACAATACCGGTGGAGAGCCAGCTGAAGTTCCGGGTCTCTCCGCCACGTCGCGGGAGGAGTGGCTCGGCTGAGCTGCGCATCGCGGGTCAGACCGTGACGCTAGAGCCAGGGCAATACAGCGAATGGATTCGGCTACCCTTCCCCCTGGCTCCCGGGGTGAAAGCGCACGGCTTGTGCCGCTTTCTCTTGAAGCAGTTTGGCCCTCGCTTTGAAATGTATTCGACTCCCATCCATATAGACCCCGATCGTCCTGTGATGCCGATCTCCCATCCACGCGTTTATTCGACTTATTTGGCGCGCAGTCTCGGTCCGTTCGCGACCATGGGATTGGCGGAAGATACCTGGTCGCTCTCGGAGGAGGTGGTCGACGAAACCGCTTTCTTGCGTCAGGCCTACGACATCGACGAAGAACGCCAACGGATGTTTGCCGATGCTCTGCAGCGAACGCGGCGCGGAGCGGTGGTCTGCGTGTTCGATGGTCCCGACCGCATCCAGCACATGTTTTGGCGATTTCAGGATCCTCAGCACCCCAACTACCAAAAGGGCAACGCGACAGCCGATCGACATCGCCGCGTGATTCGCGACATGTATGTTCGCATGGACCGTCTCGTGGGAAAAACGATGGAGCAAGTCGGAGACGACAGTGCGTTGTTTGTCATGTCGGACCACGGGTTCAAGCCTTTTCGACGCGGTGTCGATCTGAACGCCTGGCTGTTAGCCCACGGATACCTGAAATTCAAGAATGGGGCGTCGAGCTCAGACAAAGTCTACTTGGAAGAGGTCGATTGGAGCCAGACACAAGCCTTCGCAATGGGCTTGGCCGGCATCTACGTCAACCAACAGGGACGCGAGTCGCAAGGAATCGTCCCTCCAGGAAAAGACCGCCGGCAATTGGTCGACCAACTGTGCCGAGAACTGACTGGGCTGCGTGATCCAGAGACAGACCAAGAGGCGATTCATCAGGCGATCGCCCGTGAAACCGCTTATCAGGGGCCCTACGTCGATAGCGCCCCCGATTTGATTCTGGGATATCATGTGGGATATCGAGTCAGTTGGGATGCGGCCGTGGGGAAATGCGGGGCCAAGATTTTCTCTGACAACATGAAAGCCTGGAGTGGCGACCATTGCATCCATCCCCGGCTGGTTCCAGGGGTTCTTTTCAGTAGTGTTCCGCTAAATGGCGCGCAACCGCAAATCACCGACATCGGGCCGACGACACTCGAGTTGCTAGGTGTTCGCAAACCGTCGTACATGGACGGAGAATCGTTGTTATGCAACGACGCGAATTCGTCAAACTAGCGCTTACCGCCACGGGAGCCGCGGCGCTGCCGGGGTGTCGCGAAGCGACCCTCTCCGCCTGCCCCTCGGCAGACCACCGCATGTTGGTCGTGGCCTTCGACGGGCTTGATCCGGGAATCGTGAAGCATTTGCTCCGCGCAGGTCGGATGCCGAACCTGGCGCGCCTTGCGGCGCGTGGCAGCCTGAGCACCCTGGCAACCAGCACGCCGCCGCACACTCCGGTAGCTTTTTCCAACATCATTTCCGGAGCCGATCCGGCAGTGCACCATGTGTTCGATTTTATCCATCGCGACCCCAACCCAGCCGAACCCGGTTTGGCGTTGCGTCCTTTCTTTTCCACGGCCGAGGCGGTTACTCCGGAGAACCAGTGGGCGATCCCGCTTGGCAATTGGCACTTGCCCCTTGCCGGAGGGCACACCCGGCTGCTGCGACGCGGCCCCGCGTTCTGGGACGCGTTGATAGCCAAAGGCATCGATGCGGAGATATACTACTTGCCCTCCAACTATCCGCCGCCAACGCCTGAGGGACCGGGGCGGTTTCGTTGCGTGAGCGGAATGGGCACCCCCGACTTGCTGGGCAGCTATGGCGAATTCACCCTGTTTACCCCCGATGCGCCGCGACGCGGCAGAAAAGTGGGCGGCGGACGGTTCGTCTATCTGTCGATGTTGAAGCACTTCGCGAAGGCTGAACTGATCGGACCTCCGAACTACCTGCGGCAAACCTCGCTGGGCGAGCAGGCGCCGCCCATGAAAGCCGTGCTCGGCATCGCCCGCGATCCGTCCGCTCCGGTGGCTCGAATCTCTGTCGACGGTCAGCCGATTCTGCTCAACGAAGGAGAATGGAGCAGTTGGGTGCCGGTAGTCTTTCAAACTGGGATGCCTGGCTCCACGGTTCTGGGCGCGGCAGGGGCTCCGACGTCCATCCAGGGGATGGTACGGATGTTCATGAAGCAGGTGCATCCCAAGTTCGAGCTGTACGTCAGCCCCGTCAACATCGATCCTTTGGCGCCAGCCAATCAGATCAGCGTTCCGGCTCAGCTCTCCAGTGAATTGGCCGCGCGCCATGGGCGGTTCTATACGGCGGGAATTCCTGAAGACACCAAAGCCCTCAGCCACGGTGCGTTGGATGAAGATCAGTTTTTGGCTCAATCCAACCTGGCCATGCAAGAAAGGATTGCCCAGTACCGCGAGGCGCTGTCCCAACTACAGCGCGGCTGCCTGTTCTTCTACTTCGGCGCCTCCGATCTGCTGCAGCACATGTTTTGGCGCGACCGCGACCCAGAGCATCCAGGCCGACAACCGGCTCAAGGCGATCGCTACGCGCAGGTCGTCGAAGACGCCTACCGCGAAATCGATGATTTAGTGGGCGACCTGCTGCAGGCCGCCGCGCCGACCGACACGATCATGGTGTTGTCCGATCATGGTTTCAACTCGTTTCGACGTGGTTTTAACTTGAACAGTTGGCTGGCCGAGCGAGGGCTGCTCCGCCTCCGCGATCCTAGCCGTCAAGGCGAGCAAAAGATGTTCACCAACGTCGACTGGACGCAGTCTTCCGCCTACGGCTTGGGAATGAACGCGCTCTATCTCAACGCCGCCGGTCGAGAGAAACATGGGATCGTAAAATCGCCGCAGTGGCGCAGCAAGCTGGAGGAAATCCGAGACCAGTTGATGGAAGTTCGAGACGTGGGCGGCCAGCCGGTGATCCGCCGTGTCGACCACGTCGAAGACATCTATCCCGGGGCCGACAGGAGTTTTGCCCCGGACTTGATCATCGGCTACGAAGAGGGCTATCGCGCCAGTTGGGACACGGTGTTGGGAAAGATGCCCCGCGATCTGCTGGTCGACAACCTCGATCGTTGGAGCGGAACGCACCTGATTTCCGCCGACCTGGTCCCCGGCGTGTTGGTAACGAGTCGCCCCGTGACAGTCGAGGATCCCGACATCCGCGACATTGCGCCCACGATCCTGAACGAATTCGGCATTGCCAAGATGCCGCACATGAGCGGTCGACCGTTGTTTGCGGATGAACCCTAACTACAGAGTGAGCGTTCCTATGTTTTCGTCAAAGAAGAGTGTTCGGCTGGACAAAGAGCTCTACCAACGCTTGCAGGAGAAGGCCACCGAGGCGGGTTACTCTTCGACGGATGAGTTTATTATGCACGTCTTGGAGAAGGCGTCCGCCGGGCGGGACGAGCAACTCGATCGAGAACAAGTCGATCGTCAACTGCGCGGTCTTGGCTATCTCGAGTAGACATCGAAGCAACCGGCGATCGCTTGAAAAGGAGTCTACTGGCCCGCAGACTTCAGGACGGTACGACGAACGAGCTTATGGAATTACTGAATTCTACAATCACTCGAACTTGCGAATTCCTCTTGGCGCCGGTCGCTCGTTGGCCGCTGGGCGCGCTGGTCGTCTATTCCGCGATTGTTGGAATCGTGATGGCAATCGTCTTTCGCGTCACCTCGAACCAGCAGGCCATCGGTCGCGCCGCAGACGGCTGTCGAGCCGAGGTGTTGGCGATCAAGCTTTTTCAGGATGATCTGCTGGGAATCTTTATGAGTTGCGGCCGTCTGCTGCGTCATGCTGGCGCTCGGATCGGTCATTCGGTGCGACCCATGCTCGTTATGATCATTCCGCTCGTCTTCCTGTTTAGCCAATTGGCTTTGTGGTACGAAAGGAGTCCCTTGGCTGAGAGAGACTCGGTCGTGGTCCAACTACAGATTGCCGGCGACCATTGGCAACAAGCGCAGAACGCTCAACTCAAACCGCCGATTGGCGCAACAATAGAAGCGGGACCGCTTCGCGACGTCGGCCAGCGGGCCATCTTCTGGCGCATCAAACAGAACGCGATCCCCGAAAGCGGCGAGCAATCCCAGCTGCTCCAATGGAATGTCACCGACGAGACTGTCGAAAAACGTCTCGCGACATCTGACGACAGCCAGCGCATGCAGCCCGTCAACGCACGCCGCGCAGGCCCCGGCTGGTGGGACCAGCTGCTACACCCCGGCGAGCCCGGTCTGCCCCGAGGCGGATCGGTGCGCGGAATTGTCGTCCACTACCCACCTCGCGAGACGCCACTGATCGGCTGGGCGGTCCCTTGGTGGCTTACATTTCTGATCGTCTCGATGCTGGCAGCAATCGCAGTCAAGCCGCTGGTCGGAGTGAGGTTTTGAAACGTCGCCCCGACGGTTGAACCGAGATTTCGCAAGCGACACTGGATAGTCTAGACGTGACCTTGTGCAAGTCATTGCGTCGGAAATCGTGCTGTGCATCGCCATGCAATGAAAGGGTCTTCCGGAAGCTAGCCAGCCGTGCCAAGGAGTGCTACGATTCTCTTGGGTAAACTCTGCTCAGCCACCGAGCTAACT
>CAXMSB010000072.1:0-1518 GCA_964195615.1 uncultured Granulosicoccus sp.
CTGGCGGCTGCCGCCGAGTCACTGCCGCCGGACTCGCAGTTGGCCGTTGGGTTCGGTATCGCGTACCCGTTTGGGGCGATCGGCGTTGTGCTGTTCGTACAGCTCGCACCACGTTTGCTGGGGAGGTCGTTGGAAAATGAGCAGGATTTCGAGGCTGCGGTGAGCGCGCCGCCGAAAATAACCAGAGAAGTTGTGGAAGTGTTAAATCCGGCCGTGGTTGGTAAAGAGCTGTCCGATGTTTCGATTCTTAACAAATGCAACTGCCAGATCTCTCGAGCGCGCGTTGGCGAGCAGATGAGCCCGATCCCCAGGAGTTTCACGCTGCAACTCGGGCAACAGGTGCTTGTGGTTGGCGCCGAGACAAATGTTGATCTCGTGGTGGCATTTCTGGGACGAAAGGCTGCTCCGGTTGAATACGTTCTTGACACCGAACGGCAACGCAGACGCGTCGTGGCGACCTCGGAAAACGTCGTCGGGCGATCGCTTGAGGAATTGCATTTCCGTTCACGTTTTGGTGTGACCATCACGCGAATCGTGAGGCACGATCTCGAGTTCGTACCGGATACGGCCCAGACGATTCAATTCGGTGACGCGTTGACGGCCATCGGCGAGCCGGAGGGCTTGGACAAATTCGTCGAGTTCGCGGGCCATCGCGAGCGCTCGTTCGACGAGACCGACCTGATCTCGTTGTCTGTCGGATTGCTGCTGGGAGTGCTACTCGGACGCATGCACTTTCAGCTTGGTGGTGAAGCGCTTTCGCTCGGCATGGCGGGCGGGCCCTTGGTGGTTGGCCTGATCATGGGCCACTTCGGGCGCATCGGACCGATCGTGGGGCACTTTCCCCGAGCAGCGCGACTGTTGTTGACCGAAATTGGGTTAGCGATGTTTCTTGCCAGCGCGGGTGTTCGAGCCGGTCGCCAGCTAATCCCTGTTATTCAGGACTACGGCCCGGGGATCTGCCTCGGTGCCATCCTGATCACGGCGATTCCGTTGATCGTTGGCGTTCTGCTCACTCGATATTCGCGCATCGGACTTCTTCGATCTTTGGGTGGCATCTGCGGGGGCATGACGTCCACGCCGGGGCTTGGCGCGTTGACGTCCAAGATCGACTCGAGTGTCCCCGTGACGAGCTATGCGACCGTTTATCCAATTGCGCTGATCTTGATGAGTTTGCTCGCGCCAGTCCTGGTAAAGGTCATGTCGTAGGCTCCTCGTTTAACGCCCAGCCGGAGGCGCCGGCTGCCGGCCGCAGCATCATTAACTGTTTAATTGTTAATGAATTGGCGCGATCGCTTTTGCCAAGTGGATAGTTGAACTGCGGTGGATAGACGTTTCCTAAGCCTCTATCATGATGGGTCTCTGTCAGGATCGCCAACAACCTAAATAGGAGCGGAGATGGCAACTTTATTCGTACGACACAAGGTGGCCGAGTTCGACGCGTGGAAAAGACAGTACGACGTATTTGACGTCGAGCGCAAGTCGATGGGAGTGACGAGCCATGGTGTATACCAAGCCGAC
>CAXMSB010000073.1:0-2278 GCA_964195615.1 uncultured Granulosicoccus sp.
GAAATCGCCATCGCGAGCGACATCATTTTTTCGAGTTCCGTAGGGTCGCTGACCGCGGCGATTGGAACCAACGGTAGTTCTACTCTGACGGTTGCCGGTACGGCGACCTTGGACGGCTTCCTGCAGTTGAACTATTCTGGCTCGCCTTCTGTCCCAGGAGATTCCTACGACATCCTGTTCGCGACGGGTGGAATCTTCGGAATGTTTGACAATTTCAATAGCCAAGCCACCGCGGATGGCCGGCTCTGGGACATTGCGGACAATGGCAGCGTTCTGACTGTGACGGCGACGCCTTTTGCCACGATGCCGATGGGCGCCGACTTCAATGGCGATGGGATCGTGGACTCACAGGACATTGCTATCTGGGAGATGAACTACCCGATCGGCTCGGGTGCCTCGAAGACGATGGGCGACGCCGATGGCGATGGCGACGTCGACGGCTCCGACTTCCTGAAAATTCAGAGGGACTATGGGATCATACCCGTGCCCCCACTGGCGGCCGTGCCGGAGCCGTCGGCTCTGATGTTGGCCCTGTCGGCCCTGGCGTTTGGCTATCGGCGTAGAAGATAGGCCGCTGAGCAGCGCGGATTTGGCGGATTGTCACCGATCGGATAGATCAGCTACGCTTTCAGATCGTTGCGAATCCGCACGATCCGCGTTCATCTGCGTTCTATTTCAGAAGGAATCCCATGGCCGATAACGCTGGCGGTCGAAAGATGGGCCGTGGCGAGGTGCTGGGGCTGTTGCTGCTGGTGGGCGCTGTCGTTCTGATGGTGTGGCCACGGGGGCGATCGGGCGGCGAGATGCCGGTGCCGATTGGTGGTGCGATGCCGCCGTTGATGGCTGAGGGGTGGCTGAATGTTGGGCCCGGAGAGGGACAGGCACCTTTTGCTCCGCAGACTCCGCAAAACGAGCCAGTCCCTGTGCCGAGCGTTGAGTCGCTGCGGGGGAAGATCGTGGTGGTCGACTGCTGGGCGACCTGGTGCGTGCCCTGTCGTGCGGCAATGCCGAAGTTGGCGGAACTCTATCGGCAGTACCGGCCGCTGGGCGTCGAGTTTGTCGGGCTCACCTTGGAACGCGAAACCGAGCTGCCCACGATCGAGCGATTCCTGCGCGATTTCTCCGAAGTGGATTGGCCCATTGGCTACGGCGCTGGCCCGACGTTCGACATGCTGGGCATCACCGCGATTCCCGTGCTGGTGGTGTACGGCCCCGACGGTCGAGTCGTCTGGTCGGGGAACCATGCCCGGGACTTGCCCGAGGTGCTCGATCGGGCTCTGGCGGGTCGATAGAACGCGGATGAACACGGATTCGGCGGATTGTCGCGGATCCAACCAAATCTATTTGTTTCCGATCAGCGCGTATCTGCTCAATCAGCGTTCATCCGCGTTCTATTCCTACAGCTGATCGCGGATGTATTTCACGCGTGGTTTGCCGCTGCCGGGCACGGGCAGGCCGATGAGATAGTCGGAGGCGTAGCGGAGTGCTTCCCGCGGACGTTCGGGCACTTTGAAGTTGTCGCCCTTCTGCAGGATCACACGGGCTAGCGGCATCTCGCCGAAGGCGCGTGTGCCCGACGATTCGCACGGGAACCAGTGCGGTTGGCCCTCGGGATCGACCAGGCAGAACTCGGCGTAGTTGTGCTCGTGTACCCAGACAATGCGAGCCGGCACGCCGGCCGTGCGGCAGAGGGCGACAAACAACGCGCTGATATTTTGGCAGTCGCCGCTGGCATCGGCCAAGGTTTTCACGGCCGACTTGTCGGGGCCTTCGACGTATTTGACGTGGTCTTGCACGAAGTCGTAGATTGCTTCGACGCGTTGCCAGTCGGTGATCTTGTCGGTGGTGTCTTCTGGTTCGTCTTCTTCTGGGACTGTTGCGTCATCTTCTGTTGTCGAGTCGTTCGGCGTTTCGGCCCCTCCCTGCGAGGGAGGGGGGGCGGAGGCGAGCTTGGCTTTGATCTCTTTCAGGGCCCGTTTGATCTTGGTGTGTTTGGTTTCGATCAGCGGGCTCTTGCCGAGAAACCGTTTGAGTTCGCGGTTGGGCTTGGCGGGAATCCGCAGCGACGAGGTGTCTTCCGGCGGCAGGATCGTGCGGGTATGCACCTCGAAGGTCACGATGGCCCGCGCCTCTTCGCCGCCGGGCAGATAGGGAATCGTGATCAGCATCTGCTGGGCGCCGCCCCCGGCAAACGCGCCCAGCGGGCGGTAGTCGAGGTTGTCGACCTGCTCGGTGATGTCCTGTTCCAGGAGTTGGACCTCCTGCTCTGGGCAGGTGA
>CAXMSB010000074.1:0-1878 GCA_964195615.1 uncultured Granulosicoccus sp.
CGAGCAGCCAAATCCTATTGCGCGTCGTTACGCTTGGCACCAGGCAGATCGCAGCTCCAAGGCTGCGCCGAAGAAACCCAGTATTCTGCATTGGGCACAAGCGAAGCTCGTTGCCGTGCTGAGCCGATACGCAGCCGGAAAACCATCGGCTCTGCGCCGGGTGTCATTGCGTAGATCGCCGCGCCACAATCGCCGCAGAAGGACTGGCAGTTCTTGCGTCCGCTTGCACCGATCTTAACGTAGGTTTTCGGTTCGCCGCGCAATAGCATGAAGTCCTCCTCTGCCACCGGGATCGCCCATCGAAACGCCGAACCCGACAACGCCTGGCAATCCGAGCAATGGCAAACGTAGGCGGCCTCGGGATCGACCACGGCACGGTAGGCAATTGCCCCGCAATGACACTGGCCATCGATTTCCATCACTGTTCTCCTTCGCGGCCCTTTCCTGATCTCAGCCAAGCAATCCGCGAACCGAGGTCTGGTCAAGCAAAACATTACCGTGCGAGGCAGTGCACAGAAGGAGTTTCGTTGAACAGCGACGTTTGGCAAATGCGCGCAGTCGCAGATACAGTTGTTCACATGTTTTAGTTCGCCCTTTGGCTCAGGATGGATCGCCGCAAAGCGGCGAAAGCATTCCTTGATGGCGTGATAGTCGCGTCGCCGAGTCATGGCTGCAGCGAGAACGCACGGCCCATCCGATTCGGCAATATCGTTATATTTTGGACAGAAAGTGTCGCAAACAGGCGTATAATTTGGCCGATCCGCGTGCGTTGTGTGGAGAAGACAGTAAAACCTGACGGGGACGACGATCACCGACCAATCTGCGTCCACCCTCCGACAGGTGTCAGATTTGATCTCGGAAACACCGACAAGCCGCTTGGCCCGGTGTTGGAAGAAAGGAGTGAACTGTGTATACCAAAATCATGGCTCCGGTTGATCTCGCGCATGTCGATCGGCTGGACAAGGCACTAAGAGCCGCAGCAGACCTTTCGAACCACTACAAGATACCCGTCTGCTATGTAGGCGTGACGGCGGCAACGCCCGGCCCCCTGGCGCACAATCCCGCGGAATTCGCTGAGAAGTTGGAAGCGTTCGGCCGCCGACAGGCCAGCCTCCATGGTCATGAGGCGACCACCAAGGCGTATACCAGCCACGATCCGACCATCGACCTCGATGACACGCTGCTCGCGGCCGTCAACGAAATCGGTGCCGATCTGGTGGTAATGGCCTCGCATATTCCGGACATCGTCGACTACGTGTGGCCGTCGAACGGAGGCAAGATCGCGTCGCATTCCGATGCCTCCGTCTTCGTGGTTCGATGAGGCGCAACCGAACCCGCGGCATTTTCAGACACCAAGAATGAACACAGGGAAAACGTCATGACAGATCAGACAAACGGCCCAGGGATGCCGACCCCTGATGGCCCGGCGAACCTCATCGAGACCGATTACCAGATCGGTCAGGACAACATCAATACAAAAATCGGTCCGTTCGGCCTCGATATTCACAACCCGGTTTTTGCGGTTTCGGCGCTTACGATCATTGCCTTTGTCTTGGTGACATTGGCGTTTCAGGACAGTGTCGGCCCGATCTACGGCGACATTCGTGTCTGGCTGACCGAGACGCTTGATTGGTTCTTTATCGGCGCGGCCAATATCTTCGTGCTGCTGTGCCTGTATCTGATCATCTCGCCGCTCGGCAAGGTCAGGATTGGCGGCCGCGATGCAACGCCCGATTATTCGTATTCCGGCTGGTTTGCGATGCTGTTCGCGGCCGGCATGGGCATTGGGCTGATGTTCTTCGGCGTCAGCGAGCCGATCTCGCATTATTCGTCCTCGTTCGCCGAGGGTGCGGGCGGACCCGATAGCTGGGCCCCGCT
>CAXMSB010000075.1:0-9602 GCA_964195615.1 uncultured Granulosicoccus sp.
TGGAGATTCGTGCGGCCAAGGCACTGGCTCAGTTTGAAGGAGCGGAAGAGCGATTCCAGCCACCGTCGGATGCTTGGTTCTACGATACCCAGTTAGCGCTACGCGAGGAAGTTGCCCGGGTCGGCGCCGCGTTCGACGCCATGCCTTCCGAGGAAGCAGAGGCGTGGAAGACGCATCTCCATTGGCCTCTGCTGGAAAAGAATCTGCACTCGATGAACTTTGACCTCGGCGAGTTGCAGCTCGCGCGACGCTGGATGTTCTCGAACCGAAAAGGCTTGGAGGGACCGCTGTTCGCAGAGCTGCGCGAGCGGATGGATGCGCACCTCGACGCGGCTTTTA
Source organism: uncultured Granulosicoccus sp. (assembly GCA_964195615.1). Lineage (GTDB taxonomy): Bacteria > Planctomycetota > Planctomycetia > Pirellulales > Lacipirellulaceae > Bythopirellula. Next base: position 340 of record CAXMSB010000075.1, read on the forward strand.
CTTTTTCGGACGACGACCTACGGACGACGTTCAGAGAACAGGTCGCCTTGGCCCGCCAACAATGTGAGGCGATTGCCGATCAGCCCTCGGACGCCCATGCCGTGGCGCTCGGTCGCACCCTTGGTTGGTTGGAGCGAACCGGACAACTCACCAGCGAGATTGCCGAAGTGCGATCGCAACTGTCGCGGCCCAATGCCCAGGTCATCGTTTCCACCGAATTCGCTCAACGGCTGTTGGGACTGTTTGAGACCGACATTGATCTGACGATTCCGGTGACTGGCACCGAGACTTCTCCCCCTGGCGGCATCTTGCAGCGTCGCAGGACACTGCAAGTCAGTGGCCGAGCACACTCGGTTGGCTCAACGTCGCTCGAAGTCGTTGCCAACGAGGAAGAGGCCCAGATCAGCCTCGTCTTCCGAGGAAGGGTGATCGCGCATTGCACTGCCGACGCCGGACCGGCTGCGATTCACGTGAAGACGCTGGGACCAATCGGGGCAATCAAACCGATCTACATGAGCATGGCCGGCTTGCGGTTAGGCAAGACTTTGGTCGACTCTCAAGTCATCACTCGACTACAAGACGTCACGGCTCGCAGAAATGTCATCCGGCGCATTGCCGAGCGGCGTGCGAACCAGCCTGAGTCCATTTCCCACATACGCTCCGGCAGCCACAAACGCACAACGTCAGTCTTGCGAGAGAATTTTGACGAACGGGTCGACGAGGCTCTGGCGGAAATTCGAGCTGAGATCGACAACGTGCAGGAGTCGATGGGCGGGCTCAGCGAAGTGCTGGCCCCGGCCGTTCGCGAAGGGGCCGTTCCCGACATTCAAGGACTGCGAAGCACGCTCGATGGCATTGAACTCAACGTTGCCGGGCAGCGCCGTCACCAATTCGGGGCGGTCGTGCCGTATTCCTCCGACGCGGTGGGGGGCGACGTGCAACTCCGCCTTCACGTCTCGCTGGTGAACAACTCGTTGGAGACGATCCTCGGCGGCAAGACGCTTTCGGACGAGTTCTTGATGCGCTACGCCAAGATCCTCCAGGCACAGTTGCCGCTGCCCTTGATGGTGCATTCCCGATCTCGACGTTGGGCGATCACCACCGTGAAGCACCGGCCGCTGGAATTGCGGATGCCAGAGCCGAACCGATTGCAGTTTGTAATGCGGATCGAAGCGGTCGAGATCGACGGCCAGGCGTTCGACATGCCCGCCACCGCCACGATCAACTACGATCTGGTGAAGAACGATTTTGACGAACGCGAACTGGTCCGAAACGGCGAAGTACAGCTCGACACGGCGCTGCCGACCGACGCCCGGTCATTCCTGCATGAGAGACTCGACGCGTTCTTCGCACCGTTGTTGAACGCCGGCGGCGTGGCAGTACCCGACGGCGGCGTACTGGGGGCCATGAACGGCATCGAGCCCGCGGGTTTCGAGGTCGCCAACGACTGGATCGTCATCGGCGTGAACGTCCCCAAGGAGGTCGTCGACGCGTTGATCCGCTTCCGGCGTTCTGAAGAAGATCCCGCCACGTGATCTCAACGTCAATTTCTCACACCGTACAAATGCTGCGACGGGCGACCACTTCGCCACCCAGCATCGTTGCCACCGCTCCGACAGAGAGCAGGATCGTTACGTCGTAAGCCGGAAAGTCTCCGCTCTGTAGGATCTGGGCAGGACGATAATACTCCATCACGCCCAGAAAGGCGACTTGCTCGGCCGGTTCCCAGAATTGGGCGACAAAGTTCAACAGGAACGAAGCCAGCACGATCGCAAAGGCGATCGCCACCGCCCGACCGCGACGGTCGCTTAGGGAGGAGACGAGCAGCGAGATCCCCCCCACCGCCACGTAGACGCAGTAGAGGTTCGTGAGCACTTTTATGGCGTGGGAAAATTCTGGGCGCAACTGGTCGGGCGTGGAAGATGAGGTCAGACAGTGGCCAAGAAAGCCCATCAGCAGCAGCACCAAACCCGCAGCCAGCCAAACGATGGCTTCGCCATAGTAAACGGCGCGCCTGGAAACCGGCAGCCCCAGGAGGACGTCGATCGTGCCCCGGTCGATTTCTCCGGCAGGCATCCGCGTGCAAAACACAATGGCGTGCGCCCACAACAGCGCCAGCACGGTCGGATGCACCCATAGAAATGCCTGAAACGTCTGGGCACTGATCTCATCGCCGAGTTCTGTTCCCAGCATGGCCGTAAGCATTGGGCGCACAAAGGGTAAACGTTCCAAGACCTCCATCAATCCTTCTTGAAACTGTGGAATGACGTACGTCAACAACGCGTTTACTCCCAGTAGGGCGCAGCTGAAAAGGAGGGTCATCAGCCACACTTCGTGCCAAGTCTTCAGCAGTAGTCCTCGCATCATGATGGCTCACTCGGCGACTCGTAGAACTTGTGAAACACGCTCCCGAGGTCGGGCGGGCCAATGCCGATGTCCGCGAGCGGCTGCCCGTCGGCCCAATGCACCAGCGGAGGCGTGGGGCCCTCGAGTTCGCACTGACAACGACAGCCGTCCCTGCGAACAAGCTGCAGATAGCTCGGCAACTCGGCCCGTTTGGCCGCTTTCTTGTCTGCAAAAACCAGCTCCACGGTGCGTCTCGCATTGCTGCGAAGCGTTTCCAACCGCTCGTCGGCAATGATGCGACCTTCTCGCACAATGGCCACTCGGTCGCACAGGCTCTCGACCTCACTGAGCGTGTGGCTGGAGAAGAACACGGTGTGTCCGGCCGCCGCCAACTCTCGGATCGAGCGGGCCAGCTCTTCCTGCATCAGCGGATCAAGCCCCGAAGTCGGCTCGTCCAAAACCAGCAGCCGTGGCTGGTGGGCCATTGCCAGGATGATCCCCAATTTCTGTCGCATGCCGCGCGACATCTTCTCCACGCGGACGTCCATCTCCAGACGAAACCGCTCGGCCAGCTCCCCGCCGGCGCCGCTCAAATCGACGCCGCGGATCTTTCCAAAGATGTGCAGCGCCGACCTCGCAGTCAGCCAAGGATAGAGTCGCAAGTCGCCCGGCAGATAGCCGATGTCGCGTTTTAACGGAGCGCTTTGCCGCCAGCAGTCGAGGCCGAACACGCTGGCCCGTCCGGCGTCCGGTTGCAGGAACCCCATCAGAAGACGAATCGTCGTCGTCTTCCCTGATCCGTTGGGTCCCAGGAACCCAAAAACCTCACCGGCTCCGATTTCCAGATCGATTGCTTCAACGCCGACCCGCCGGCCGTAGCGTCGCGACAACTGCTCGGTGCGGATGATGCTCATCGGTTTGCTTTGTTCTCAGTTCCCGCTTGCAAGACTACACATTGAACAAAAAGTGACACACGTCGCTATCCTGCATGACGTAGCTCTTGCCTTCGACACGAATCTTGCCCGCTTCGCGGAGGGCTTTCTCACTGCCGAATTCGTCGAGGTCGTCGACCGAATAGGTTTCACAGCGGATGAAGCCGCGTTCGAAGTCGGTGTGGATTACGCCGGCCGCCTGCGGGGCGGTGGCACCGGTGGGGATCGTCCAGGCGCGGATTTCCTTTTCGCCTGCTGTAAAAAAACTCTGCAAGCCGAGCAACTGGTAAGCAGCCCGGGCGAGCACGGCCAGCGCCGGCTCGGCCAAGCCGAGGCTGTCGAGCATCTCCTGGCGTTCATCCGCTTTCAGTTCGGCGAGTTCCGCTTCCAATCGCGCACAAACCGGCACGACGCAGCCGCCTTCGGCCTGGGCCCGTTCGCGGAGGCTTCGGACGTGCTGGCCTTCGCCGGCGAGATCGTCTTCGTCGACGTTGGCCACGTACAGCACCTGCTTGGCAGTGAGAAGCTGCAACTCGGCCAGCGTTTGGGCGGAACCGGCGTCCTCGTAGTTGAGCCCGCGGACCGGCTGACCGGCGGAAAGGCGTGCCTGGCACGCTTCGAGAACGGCAAGTCGATGCTTGGCTTCTTTGTCACCGGTGCGAGCCGTGCGCCGCGCTTTGTCGGTCATCGCCTCGACCGATTGCAGGTCGGCCAGCATCAGTTCGGTCTCGATCGTTTCCGAATCACGAATGGGGTCAACAGCGCCGTCGACGTGCGTGACGTCGGCATCTTCAAAACAGCGCACGACGTGCAGGACGGCATCGACCGTGCGGATGTGCGACAGAAACTGATTGCCGAGCCCCTCGCCCTCCGACGCACCGCGGACGATGCCGGCGATGTCGACCAATTTCAACACCGCGGGGATGACTTTCACGGTTTCAATGTGCTGTTCGATCCGAGCCAGCCGCGCGTCGGGCACCGGCACGGCGCCGACGTTGGGTTCGATCGTGCAGAAGGGGTAGTTCTCGCTGGCGATGCCTGCGGACGTCAGCGCATTGAACAGTGTCGACTTGCCGACGTTGGGCAGACCGACAATTCCAGCTTCCATAATGGGGTACTCTCCAGGCCAAGGCGGGATCGGCTTGTGGCAATGCCACAGGCAATTGTCCTGTGCTCCCCCTGGGTGGTCCGCACGAGTTTTGTCGCAAGACTGCGAGATTCGTGCCAATTTGAACCAGGCGAGGGACGGGGACCTGCTGGCCGAAAAACCGGCAACGAGCCGACGGGTCAGAATTCTAGCTCAGGCGGTGGCCAGTTCACAACCTCCGCTTGGCGGATGCTTCGCTAAGATTGTCCGACTCGCATGGCCAAAACCGCGGGAAGCGGTAATAATTCAGGGTTGGCAGCGGCGGCCCCCGAGGCGGCCCTCCCCAATTCGAGCAGTATTCCAGCACAGAGGGTGAAAAATATGACGGTTTGTCAGAGGTTCGTGATGGTTGTCATCGCTGCCGGATTGTTCGTAACGCTTGGCGGCACAAACGTGTTCTGTCCGCCGGCCGTCGCCGAGAGTCCGGGCCTTGCCGACCTCGACGAGGCCATGCGGAAGAAAATGACCGCCCAAGGGCTGCAAGACCTCAACAAGGTGATCGATCTCCTGCAGTCGGGCTTGGATAAGGGGCTCGAGGAAGAGGACAACAAGTTCGCTGAGACGATGATGTCCGACGCGCTGATGCAGCGGGCCTCGGCATTGGTGCGAGTGATCAACACGCGTTCGATCCACGACAACCGCGTGCAGAAGATTTACCGGTTGGTGGTCTCCGACCTGCGACGCGTGCTGGCTTACGACGATCCCCCGGCAGAGGCGAGTTTCCTGTTGGGTAAGCTGATGGCGCTGCCCGGCGGCGATCCCCACGAGTCGCGTCGGGCTCTTTCCACTTTTCTCGACACGACCGAACTTCTCCCCGCGCAACGCGCCGAAGCCCTGGTGCTCCGCGCTCGCGTGCAAGGCGACGAAGCAAAAGCCTTGGCTGATTTCGAGGAAGCGATTCAGTTGGTGCCCGACAACGGGAACTATCGTCTGGTGCGTGCCGTCTTTTTGCGCAGTCGCAAGAAACTCGACGAAGCACTGGCCGAGGTCGACGCCGTATTGCAGCAGAGCCCCGATGACGCCAACGCGCTGATCTTACAAGGCGAAGTGTTCCGAGAGTTGGGCAAGAACGATGCGGCGGTGGAGAGCTTTGATCGGGCGACCGAACTTGCCCCGCAAACGCCGGGGCCTTATCAACATCGGGGAGAAATCTATCGCAATCTTGGCGAGCATGACAAGGCTCTTACTGAGTTCAACAAAGTGCTCGAGCTGCAGCCCGGCGAGTTGCTCACGCTCGTGCATCGGGCGGAAGTCTACTTACGCAGCGGTCGTCTCGACGAGGCGCTGGCCGACGTGGACCTCGTGCTCGAAAAACAGCAACTCGTGCTGGCGCATCGCATTCGCGCAGAGACTTTGGCTAACATGAACCGCTTGCAGGAAGCGATCGACGAGATGGAGCGAGTCTCCGCTGCCATGCCGAATCAGGTCGAACTGAAAATGCAATTGGCCCTGTACTACCAGGTCGATAACCAGCTGCGCAGGGCGGTGGAAGTTTACGACAAGGTGATCGAGCAACAGAGCGATAATCTTCTGGCCCTCCGGAGCCGGGGCGACGCGAATCTCACCCTTGGCGAGCACGCCGCGGCCATCGCTGATTTTGAGGCGGCCCTGGAGCATGCCTCCGACGACTCGGCCCTGCTGAACAATTTGGCATGGGTGCTGGCCACATCGCCTGACGCCGAGGTTCGCGACGGCCGGCGGGCTGTCGAATTGGCCACCAAAGCCTGCGAACTGACCGACTACGGCAAGGCGCACATCCTGAGCACGTTGGCGGCGGCATTTGCCGAGTCGGGTGATTTCGGAACGGCGATCGAGTGGTCGCAAAAAGCAGTCGACATGGACGAGTCCGAGCAGATTGAGCAGTTGACCAAGGAGTTGGCCAGCTATCAGGGCGGCCAGCCGTGGCGAGAACGCCAATCGGTCGTCGAGACCAAGGATTCGTCGGAAGATGAAGTTGCTCCTCCCATCCCTGACGAGCAGAATGGAGATTAAGTTCTCGTTCCCACGCTCTGCGTGGGAACGAGGGAAAGCCCTCGGCAGTATCCTTCGGAGCCCTGATTCACACAGCGAACCACTCCCATGACACGGATGGCACTGCACTGGCAGATACTTCTTACGATGTTGCTCGGTGCGCTGCTGGGGATCGTGCTGAACTCGTCGACGGGGACCTGGCAGATGGAGCAGCCGCGTGAGCATGCGGCTCACACGGTTCAGCGGATCGGCATGTCGGCACCGGTCGACGTGCCGGCCGGTCGCCTCTGGTCGCGCGATACGGCGGAGCGAATTCTCCTGCAGATCGACGACAAGCTGCCCGAGGGCGGCTATCGCACACGTCGAGTGGTGGTGGGCGAACGCCACCTCGTGGAGCAGCGGCTGCAGGCGGAGGGCGAGCCTTGGCCCCAGCGGCCCGATGGGGCCGATCCTATCGCTGAGGTGCCGCGAGTCGTTGTGCCGACCCTCGAAGTGCTCGCGGGAAACGATCCGGTGGCACATGCGCTGTTCGAACAATACGGCCGGTCGCGAGCCCGATTCGTGGGCGACGTCGCCAAAGCACTCGGCGATCTGTTTCTGCGGATGTTGAGAATGGTTTCCGTGCCGCTGATCATCACGTCGCTGATCTCGGGCATCACGGGACTGGGTCGTGCGGAGCGGCTGGGGAAAATGTTTGGTCGCACCGTGCTGTACTATCTCGCGACCAGTTTGTTGGCGATTTTCATCGGTCTGACGATGGTAAACATCATTCGACCCGGCGAAAGCAACGATCCGGTCGGTGTGGCCGACGCGGTCAACGTCGTCGAGCAGCACGAGGGCAAGAGTCTTACGGTTGTGCTGTTCGAACAACTTCAGAACATGATTCCGCCCAACCCGATCGAGGCCGTGGCGTCGGGCAAATTCCTATCGATCATCGCTTTCAGTCTGATGTTTGGCGTCTGTACGATTTGGGTGGGCGGCAAACCGGCCAAGACCATCAGCGAACTGTTCGACGCGATGTTTCACGTCATGATGCGCTTGACGATGGTGATCATCGAGCTGGCGCCGATCGGGGTGTTCTTTCTGATGCTCTCGGCCACGGCCACACAGGGGGCGGGCGTGTTTGGCACGCTGGGCTGGTACATGCTGACCGTCGCCTGCGCGTTGGCCGTCCACGCGATGATCGTGTTGCCGGCGATTCTGCATTTCGTGGCCAAACGGAGCCCCGTCGCCTATGCCAAGGCGATGAGCCCGGCCTTGCTCACGGCGTTCAGTTCCGCATCGAGCAACGGCACGTTGCCGCTTACGCTCACCTGCGTCGAAGAACGGGCGCACATCAGCAACCGCGTGGGCTCGTTCGTCCTGCCCTTGGGTGCCACGATCAACATGGACGGCACGGCGCTTTACGAGGTGGTGGCCGTGCTGTTCATCGCCCAGTTTAGCGGCATCGATCTGACCTTCGCCGACCAACTGTTGGTGGCGTTCACGGCTCTGCTGGCAAGTGTCGGTGCGGCCGGCATTCCGCACGCGGGGCTAGTGATGATGGTTATCATTCTGCAAGCGGTCGGACTGCCCACCGAGAGCCAGGGCCTGATCATCGCCGTCGATCGCGTGCTCGACATGTGCCGCACGTCGGTCAACGTCTGGAGCGACTCCTGCGGCTGTGCGGTGGTGAGCCGATTTGAAGCGGAGAGTCCAGAGTCGAGTGTCTAGAGCCAGAAGGATTGGCGTTCTCTGGCTCTCGACTCTTGACTCTCAGACCCTCATGAGTAGACTCGATGGACTGTCGAGACGACGTTTTCGGCAGAGAATGGGCCCGTGGCGGAATAGGCAGACGCGCATGCTTGAGGGGCATGTGCCCGTAAGGGCGTGCTGGTTCGACTCCAGTCGGGCCCACTTGGTGGGATTGCACCAAGCTGCAATCCCCCGCAAGCTCCTGCATTGCAGGGGCTTTTTTCATATCCGACTTTTCGCTCTGCGACTCTGTGCGGGGCGATTCGTGCAGGTGCTGTGCCGGATTCTGTGCCGCTTTTGCAAAATGGTCATCAGTCACTTGAAGGTAGCTATCCTTAGCCACCTTTGGCGTGTTGCCGATCCATGCACATACAACGTGGATTGGGAACTTCTCGGCCAGTTCGGTCTCACGCGTGGCTCGGAGGTTTTGGAAGAGCTTGGGCCACGGCTTCAAGCCTGCCCGGCTGATAATCTTTAGCATTTGCGTTCGGAGGTTCACGTTTGGGTCCCGATAGCGGGTAATGACATACTCAGCCCCCGGCTTGGCCTGCTCGAACATTTCTTCGAGGTAAGAGCGTAGTTCGGGGAAGATCGGCACCCATCGTGACTCGCCCCCCTGGAAGTGCTCGGTCTTGGGACTGTGGACAAGCATCTTGGCACCGCTCCCATCACCACTGCTGCCGCCCCAGTCGATTCCATCCCAGCGCAAAGCCACGTGTTCGGTAGGGCAGCGGAACCCACCGAAGCGGCTGAGAGCGAAGATAGTTCGCCACTGGAGATCTGGGCAGGCGTCAAGGACTCTCTGTGCCTCCTCCCGTGAAATGAAATAATCCCGACTACGGTTGGATATGGCCGCTGATTTCAGATCTATGAATGGGTTCGATGGTATTAGGTTCTTCCTGGTAGCAACCCTGAAAAACTGCTTTGCGTTGTTACATCGCTTTCGTATAGTGCCTTCTGCGAGACCCTGGTCAGCCAGATAGAGCCTCCATTCACGCCCGCTGAGCTTTCCGGAACTTAGGGCCAGCGGGCAGGAACACCGCCACAGGTATTTGCATATCGCCATGACAGGGGAAGGTCATAACAAACAGATGACGTGAAACTGGAGATTGACGTATGGTTTCAGCTGTATA
>CAXMSB010000076.1:0-7484 GCA_964195615.1 uncultured Granulosicoccus sp.
TCGCGGGCCGTGTTGATCCACAGATCCATCGTGTCGGCCACCGCCAACCGACGACCGGGCACCTGCGACAACACTTTCATCTGTACCGCCGGCACGCCGTTGGCTAGGAACACATATTTCGCGCGGCGATAGTCCTCGGGCAACTCAGGGTCGAATTCGCCAAACACATTCAGTTGGGTGTCGAGCGTGTCGCGGTCGTTCATGTTTTCGTGATACCGACCGCTCCAGGTGAAGGTCTTTCCTCCAGAGATGACACACAGCCCCGACGTATCGATGCCGCGACTCTTCAATAGCTCGGTGTGCTCGGGAGGCCAATCTTCGCCAACCACCCCGACGAGTCGGACGCTGGTAAAGAAGCTGGCGGCATAAGAAAAATGCGTGGCAGAGCCGCCGAGGAGATTCGGGCGATTCTCCTGCGGGGTTTCCACGTTATCGATGGCAACCGATCCGACGACGATTAATGGCATGACAATCTCTAAACTGAAAGGGGAATGGTAAGCCACGAGGCGCCAGCCGAGCGCTCGGCTAGCGCCTCGCGGCTAACTCTCGAAGGAATGCGATTATGCTGGGCAATGCGGGCTGCCCGCAAGGCCTAATGCGAGCACTAAGGCATGTTGACCACTTCGCCACCGGCTCGTGTCAGTAACGCTCTGAACACGTCAAGATCAATGGATTCGCTGATCCCCTGGACGTGACAGTCCGCAAAACCGACCAGAAAGGTTCCCGGATGAAGCGAGTTAGAGAGTCCCTCGAGAGGTTTCTTTTCATTGAGTTCCCAGTCGTCGGGCTTGGTCCATATTGCGGCGCGTTGGTCGTTCACCTGAAGAACCATGGCGGTGTTGGAGGTGCCGTCGCGAATTGCCGCTAAACTAACCGCTCTGTCGGTTCCCTCAAACATGAAACCTTTGCCCTTGATCCCCAGATAATGCGTCTTGCCGTCCTGTAGCTGCAATCGGGAACTCGGATCGAAGTACACGTTGGGCATCTTCGGAATCAACTGCCGATTGTGATCGCTGTCCCACGGCTCGTCGAGGCGAAATTGCCTGTAGAGTTGGTCCAGCCCCAGCCCCGGCAAGATGTGTACCCGCCAGCTCAACAGCGGCTTGCCGTTCTCGTCATAGCTGGCATGGGCGGGGAATTTCCTCGTTACATCCCGGTGGTTCTGTAAGGCCACCACAATCTGCTTCATGTTGTTCATCGAAGCATTGCGTCGGGCCGCTTCGCGGGCAGCCTGGACGGCAGGCAGCAGCAGCGCGACCAGAACTCCGACGATCGCCACGGTCACCACCGGGCTGATCGAGCCTTCGCCGACATCTTGATGGAAGACAATTATCCTCGCCCCTTCCTGCGCAGGCATGAACATTTCAGACGTCTTGCTCATCATCCGCTCTTGATACCGGCCGAGCGCTTGTTTCACGGGGTCAGGATCCTGTTTCAGTTCCTCGGTCATTGCCAGGGCTTTGTCGCGCCACATGTCGGTGGCCTGCTGGAGTAGGCCGAGCAGCTTCGCCGCGTTGGCGGCGCTGTTGGCTTCGACCACCAACTCGGTCGGGCCGTTGCCGGTCAGGTTCAGCCGCACTTCCACCAGACGGATCAAATCGGGCGCGCTGAGAAACGGTTGGAGCTCGAGAGGAATCTCGCTCTGCGCCTGCATCATCAGTTGGTTGATCAGCGGCCGGAGCGTCTCCAAGTCGACCGCCACGTAGAGATCGTCCGTCACGGCCCCTGCTAACCGGCTGACGAGCAGGCCATCCGCGCTCGAGGTGTCTTGGGCGACGAGTTTCTGCAAGGTCATGTCGGGAGCGGCCAACAGGGTGTTGCCTGCGAGTGTTACCATGCTGGGCATCAGCGGATGTTGGCTCTTGAGGTATTCCCGACTGTCGAGCTGGCCTGGCTGCGTGTGCGCTGTCAGTTGCGGGTGAAGTTTCACCGGGTAATCCGGCGTGAAGTCCACCTGCACCGAGTAATTCGGCGGACCGGCCATCGGCGGTTCCACCGATACTTGCACCGATTCGATTTCCAACGGATCGAAACCCGCGTGTTGCAGCGCCGCGGCTTGCAGCACCTCGATCGGCAACATCTGCATTGCAGGTGAGGTAAGCAACTGTCTGGGTCGCAAGGAAGCCACGACACACGATTGCGGCAGCGCATACGCGCTCGCTGCTTTACCGTTCTCTTGAGCAAGCACCGGCAGCGAAGGCGCGGCGAACATCAGCATCGCCAGCGACCAACAGAGCGCCCGAAAACCACGACGATGGGAGCAAAGCAGTGAAGACATCTCAAATCCTTTTCGCGGCTTGTCGCCGCGCGAGCATGTGGAACCTTTGGAGACAAGCGTCAACCTAGGTCGATTAGGATCGCAAGTCAAGAATCGGACTGGCTGCGCCGCCCCGTCCGCTGAAGCGGACTCGCCCGGCGAGATCGCTTCAGCGGGCGGGGACTCGCAAGGTCCTATCATATGTCTTACAATGCCCCGCATGTCCAATCGCATCAAAACGATCTCGCGCAGCCAAAATCGCCAGTACCAAGGACATCAACGCTTCGAGCACTGGCTCATCGACAACCAAGTCTATTTCATCACGGCCCGCTGCCGAGATCGGTTTCCCGCGCTGGCCTCCGAGGGAGCGAAGGCCGTCTTTTGGGACCGATTCGATGCCTACACGAAAGAGTTTGGCTTCGTGCCGTGGGTCACTTCGCTGTTGGACAACCACTACCACACGCTCGGCTACCTGCGCGTGGGCGTGGCGCTGCCGAAGATGATGCAGCGGCTGCATGGGGCGACGTCGAAGCTAGTGAACGACTTGCTGCCGCGGAGCTTCAAGCCGTTTTGGCGCGACGAAAAGGGCAAGCAGTATTTCGACGGTCGCATTCGCGACGAGAAGCAAGCCCGGCTGGCTTATCGGTACACGCTCATCCAGTCGGTGCGGCATGGGGTGGCTTCCGACTGGCGGGAGTATCCGCATACGCGGGTCAACGTGGAGTTGGAACCGGCGATTCGGCGGGCGTTGGAGTTGGGCGCGTTTCTTGAGGGCGTGCCCTACAAGCGGTATCAGCGGGGGCGCCCCGCTCGCTGAAGCGAGCTCGCCGGGGTTAGCGTTTTAATTTGGCCCAGGTGTCGCGGAGCGTGGCGGTGCGGTTGAATACCGGGGCGCCTGGCTGCGAGCTTGTTGGGTCGACGAAGAAATAGCCCGTGCGTTCGAATTGAAAATGGCTCCCCGGTTCGGCGTTGGCGAGCGACGGCTCGAGCTTCGCGTCGGTAAGAATCTCCAGCGAATCCGGGTTGATGTTGTCCAGAAAAGTGCCCCCTTCTTGGGCAGCATCGGGGCTCTCGCAGTTGAACAGATGATCGTACAGCCGCACTTCGGCGGTGATCGCCTCGGTGGCGCTGACCCAATGGATCGTGCCCTTCACCTTGCGGCCGTGATCGGGATCGAACGTGCAGCGTAGCTCGACGACGCTGCCCGCATCGTCTTTCACCACTTCGTCGCAAGCGATGATCCCCGCCGCGCGGAGCCGCACTTCGCCGCCCGGTTTCAGGCGGAAGAACTTTTTGGGCGCTTCTTCCATAAAGTCGCTCTGCTCGATAAAGATCTCGCGTGTGAGCGGGACGGTGCGCGTGCCCAACTCGGGTTTCTTCGGATGGTTCGGCGCTTCGCACGCTTTGACTTCGCCTTCCGGAATGTTCGTAAGCACCACCTTCAACGGTCGCAACACGCCGAGCGCCCGCGGGGCGAGCTCGTTGAGGTCTTCACGAATCGCGTCTTCCAGCCAGGCCATGTCGATCGTGCTATTCTGCTTCGCGACGCCGATCCGATCGCAAAACGCGCGAATCGACTCCGAAGTGTAGCCCCGGCGACGCAAGCCGCGGATCGTCAACATACGCGGATCGTCCCAACCGCTTACGTGCTTTTCCTCGACGAGCTGCAAGAGCTTGCGCTTGCTCATCACGGTGTAGCTGAGATTCAGCCGGGCGAACTCAATCTGCTGCGGGTGATGGATTCCCAGCTCTTGGCAGAACCAATCGTACAGCGGCCGATGGTTCTCGAACTCCAGCGTGCAGATCGAATGCGTGATGCCCTCGATCGAATCGCTCTGCCCATGGGTGAAGTCGTATGATGGATAGATACACCAATCGTCGCCCGTGCGGTGGTGGTGGGCCCGCTTGATGCGATACATCACCGGGTCGCGGAGATTCACGTTCGGCGCGGCCATGTCGATTTTCGCGCGAAGCGTGTGCGAACCGTCGGGGAACTCGCCCGCTTTCATTCGCCCCAGCAGATCAAGGTTCTCCTCGACGCTCCGCTCGCGATACGGGCTGTCGACGCCCGGCTCGGTGAGCGTGCCGCGATACGCGCGCATTTCTTCGGCCGTAAGATCGCAGACGTACGCCTTGCCTGCTTCGACCAACTGCACGGCCCAGGCGTAGAGCTGATCGAAATGGTCGGAGGCAAACAGCAGCCGATCTTCCCAGTCGCCGCCCAGCCAGCGGACGTCGTCCATGATCGAATCGACGTACTCCTGCTCTTCTTTGGCCGGGTTGGTGTCGTCGAAGCGCAGGTTGCACTTGCCGCCATACTCGCGAGCCAACCCAAAATTCAGGCAGATGCTTTTGGCGTGGCCGATGTGCAGGTAGCCGTTCGGCTCGGGTGGAAACCGGGTATGCACGCGGCCATCGTTCTTGCCAGCCTTGCGGTCGGCGTCGATGATCTGCTGAACAAAATTCCGGGAAGGGGCTTTTTCTTGGGGGGCGGTAGGTGGGGTCGACATTGATTGTCTCGGCTGGAGGGGCAACTGGCCGCGGCATCAGCCGTCAGCTCTGGGACACTAATTTAGAGCTTATTGAAAGACCTTGCCAGACAGGGTGGCCGGGGCAAAGTCCCGAAGGGCGTGCCCCGGGAACCGTGGCGCACCGTGGCACGCTAGCGCTTAGCCCCGGCCACCCCACAGCCTACCGCGATTTCCTGCGATCCGAAGGCCAATCCCCGTCTCCGGTGCCGCGGCCCTCGCGTCGATCGGAGGGCCAATCGCCGTCGTCGCCGCGGCGCTGGCTTAACAGCCACTCGTACAGCTCGGGATTGTTGTAGGTTTCGGTCCACGAATTGTGGTGGGCGTCGGGGTAGATCGTCAGTCGAGGGTCGCCGCCCGCCTGGCGGATCGCTTCAACCATCTCGGTGGATTCCCTGACGGGAATCGTGCGGTCTTTGGCCCCATGAAACACCCACATCGGTAAATCCTTCAGCCGCGGGGCCTTGCTCGTCGAGCGTCGACCGCAGATCGGCACGATGGCCGCGAACAGATCGGGCCGACGAGCAGCTAGCCTCCAGGTTCCCGAGCCGCCCATGCTCAGGCCTGTGAGATAGACACGATCTTCGTCGACGTCCAAGTCGTCGATTACTTCTTCGACCAGCGCTTCGAGCATGTCGACGTCCCAGTATTCGTCCTTCGGCGATTGGGGCGCGACGACCAACAGCGGCAACCCCAGCTCGGCGATCTTCTTGAAGGGGCCATGTATCTTCACTCGATTAAGGTCGTCGCCCTGTTCGCCCCGACCATGCAGAAAGATCAGCAGCGGATATTCTTCGTCATCATCGTAATCCTTGGGCTTCACCAGCAGATACTGGGCAGAGACCTTCTTGGAAATGGTTTTCTCAAATCGCTCGGCCGACTCTTCGGCACTGGCGGTCGTGGCCATCCCGAGCGCGACGAAAATCAAGCAAGTAAGCAACATGTTCATGGTTTCGCTCTACTCCCGCTACGGACATCGAATTGTTAGGAAAATACAGGTTACCAGGGCAATACGGCTGAGCCCAGGGGGAGATTTTGGGCAAGATCGCTGCTCTTGCGGCGAATAACAGGGTGGAACGACACTCAGACTTTCCCACCTTCCTGGCCGTAAGACCCGCCCAAACGGCCCCCGCCTTTTCTCGACGGCACCTTTCGCCCCGGTTGTGGTCTCTTCTAGCCTTTTCGCTCTCTCGGTCCCCAGCCGTGTAACACTTTTCGGGCCACTGCGCTTCGCACTGAACAGAAGCAAGTGGCGCTTTCCGTCTCGTCACCCTGGAGATTTCACTTCATGAATATTCTGAAGCACTTGACGAATTGGTTTTCTCGTCCCGTGGAAGCTCGGTTGGAGCAACTGCTTAGCGGTCCCGAGTTTCGGCCCGCCCCCTTGGATAGCCTGGCCGGCAGCGTTCAGCATCCGTCGGTCGAGCTGTTTCGCGACGCGAGCCGGGCGATCCGTCACGTGCGCACCGGTGGTTGGCGAGTGCTTGCCGCGAGCAACGCCCGCCGCATTGCCGAAGTGCGCCCCCTCGTTTGTGGCCGCGTCGCGGTGCGCATCGAGCGGGAAGATCCCCAGTGCCACACGTCTCGCGGCACGACCTGGGAACTGTACGATCTCGAGGGGCACCTGCTCTCGATGCTGCAGACCATGCCGAACGAGAATTTCTGGCTGGCCACCGATTTCGAAACGGGATGCGTCTCGCACAGCCCGATCCTGGAAGAGTTGCACCTCACGGCGTAAACCGCTCGTGCTAGTGCAAGGTGCACACCCATGTTCCGACGATTTGCACCTACCCTACTGAGCCGCTGGCGCTAGCCACGGGTAGCGGAGGGACAAACGTGGCCCCGGGTTCACCCGAGGCTAGCGCCTACGGCTCACGGGACGCGTGCCGCTCGGGCTATTTCTCGTCCTTCAACGAGCGTTGCAGGTGGATCACCTGGGCCCGCACTTCTTCCATGTTGGGATTGAGCCGCAA
Source organism: uncultured Granulosicoccus sp. (assembly GCA_964195615.1). Lineage (GTDB taxonomy): Bacteria > Planctomycetota > Planctomycetia > Pirellulales > Lacipirellulaceae > Bythopirellula. The sequence goes on from CAXMSB010000076.1 coordinate 6,759, forward strand.
GGCGCGGCGGAAGGAGTCGAGTGCCGAGACGGAATCGCCCAACTGCAGATAGGCCTGGCCCATGACCGACGCGGCCAGGAAATGATAGGCGTTGATCTCCATCGCTTGATGGCAATCGCGGGTTGCCGCTTCGTGCTGTTCGAGATGGAAGAACGCCTTGCCCCGATAGTACCAGGCCTGAGCGATCCAGGGAGCGTCTTCTACCAGGGCCGTGGAAAGCTGGGCGGCTCGGTCGTATTGTTTGTTCTCGAGATGTAAGCCGATCGCGATGAGGTATCGCTGCTGGCTCGGTGTGCCGACTCGCTGCCACACTCGGCAGATGCCATGCTCGGCCAGCGACCGGACGCCACGATCGGAGTCGGTCAGAGCGCGTCCGAGGGCGGCGTTCGAGCGATAATCAGCCAAGCGTCCCAAAGCGAGCACGGCGCCGCGCCGCGCGGTTCGATCGGTGGAAGTTGCCACGCGCTCCAGCCCGCCGATGGTGTAGCGCGACGAGACCTTCTTCAAGTAGAGATCGACGTCCTGATCCACGAGATAACGCTCGTAATCAAAAACCAATAGCGGTCTGTTGCGATGTTCGTCTTTCATACCGTTCGTCAACCAAAGGGGATGCACCAATTCCTGCCCTAGCCATCGGAAGATGTGTCCGGACTTTCGAGCAACGGTGGCGCTTCGAGGCAAAGGAGACAAGGTGACCCAGTAGTACGGTGTTCCGCAACCGCACTG
>CAXMSB010000077.1:0-2158 GCA_964195615.1 uncultured Granulosicoccus sp.
GTGCGTTCACTTGGAGCTGACTTCGATTTTCAAATCGGCGATTTCTTCATGGCCTCGACTTTGGCGGGTGTGGGAAACATCATCGCGACCGGCACGTTCGACAGCGACAGCTTTAATCTCGTGTTGAATGCATTGGCGACCAACGGATCTGCCAAAATCCTCGCCGAACCTAATCTGGTGGTCCTCAGCGGACAATCGGCCAATTTCATTTCCGGCGGCGAATTCGCCGTTCCCACTGTTGTTGGTGTTGGTGGAGCTCAGGCAGCAACGACATCCTTCAAGGGATTCGGCACACAACTGACGTTCCAGCCAACCGTCCTCGACAAGGACCGCATCCGCTTGACGGTTTCACCGACTTTCAGCACGCTCAATCGCGAAAACTCCGTCAACGGCATCTTTGGTGTCGATACGCGGTCGGTGAACACCACCGTCGAAATCCGCGAAGGGCAAGTGCTTGCAATTGCCGGTCTTTTGCAGGAACAGCAACGGGGCAGCATCAACCGCGTTCCGATATTGGGCGACATTCCACTGTTGAACACTCTGTTTGCCAACAGAGTCAATTCGCGCGACGAAACCGAACTGGTCATTCTGATCAGCCCCGAACTCGTGCATGCTATCGAACCGCATGAAGCACCGACCATCCTGCCCGGTATGGAAGTGACAGAGCCGGACGATATCGAACTTTACCTGTTCGGAAACATCGAAGGGCATCCCGGTCGCGATCACCGTAGCACCGTCTGGCCAATCTATCGCCGACGCATGGAGCGATTCGGTCGCCCCGGGGGATCGGCAGAACGCAGCAACAACTACTACATTCTTGGACCGTCCGGTTTGTCGAATTGACAGTGATCCCAATCTCAATCGCGCGATCAGTTCAGACGCCGTCTCGCCAACCGACAGAGGCAAAAACAGGCATGACTATCTACCGAAAACTTGCATACGTCGCCATCACTGCGCAGTTCGTTGGATTGCTCAGCGGTTGCTGTAACAAGAAAGCCGATTTCCTGGGAGCCGTAACACCGGCCCCACTTGGCTCGATCAGCGACGCCATTTGGCAGAAACAGGAAGAGAATGCCGAAGCCTCGGACTTCGTAATTCACGAACACGAGTTCATCGGCAACTCGGTGCGATTGAACCGCGCCGGCGAAGAGCACCTGATGAGCATTGCGTCGCGTGCCGAGAATGTGCCGTTCCCGATCATCGTGCAGACAAGTTCGATGAGCCCGGCAATGAGCGACAAGGATGGCCCGGCGGTCAACGGAGACGTGGCCCTCGACGTCAGTCGGCGTGATTTGGTCGTGATGGCACTCGAAAAGTTTGGAGTCGCCGATGCCGAAAACCGCGTTGTCGTCGGCCCTGCGTTGACGCAGGGATTTGAAGGATTCGAGGCCGAAGGCGCGATTCTAAGAGGCTTTTCCAGACTCAATGGAATCGGAAACAGAGGCCGAGGCGGACGTGGCGGGTTCTAAGGAAATAGAACCGAGGCATTCAAGACCTGCCGTCGAGATTTTGGATCACCAACGAGAGCAATTCGATGTCGCTTAGCAACTACGCTCACGCAGTTACAACCTTGCTCCTGGTCAGCACGCTTGCCGGCTGCGCGCAGATGTCCGGCAAGATGCCTGTCGTCTCGTTGAAAAAAGCTCCCAGCATGGAGACCGAATTCAACATCGCCCGACTCTACGAACGCCAGAAACGGTTGGGAGCTGCGCGTAAACTGTACGGGAAAATGTCTGCCGACAATCCGCAGAATCTTGAGGTGTTACATCGATTGGCTGTCGTCTCAACTCGGCTGGGAGATTTCGAGCAGGCGAACGGTTATTACCAGAAATCACTGGAAGCCGATCCACACAACGCAGACGTCCTCGCAGACTTCGGGTACTCCCTCCATCTGCAGGGAGACCTCGAAGGTGCCGAGGCGGCCCTGCGTAAGAGTCTTGATTTAAGCCCCGACAATCAGCGGACGATTGGAAATTTGGCGTTGGTCGTTGGGCTTAACGGTCGTTCGAATGAAAGTCTCTCGCTGTACCGGCAGGTTGTCGGCGAAGCGAAAGCCCAAGCGAACCTGGGCTACATTCACGTGCAGCGGGGTGAAGGAGACCAGGCGATCGAGAGATACGATCGAGCGTTGACCCTCGACACCGAACTGACATCGGCA
>CAXMSB010000078.1:0-10365 GCA_964195615.1 uncultured Granulosicoccus sp.
GCCTTTATTGGGATTCTCGAGAATCGACCGTTTTATAGCAGGTAACACTCGAGTGATCCGCTCAGGCAGCTGTTTGGGTCTGCAATACCAATACTGCTAGCGGAACACGCGTGTGCGGCTCGCACTAGACACGACTTCCCCCTACCTTTTCTGGTGCTGGTTAACTTGCATTTGGTGCCCCACATGTGTCGCCAAACTCAAAGTGCTACCGTGCGGCGGTCAGATTCCCCGCTGAACTTAGCCGAACGTCTGTTTCGTCCAGCAGGCAATTACTCCGCCGCAGTATGACCTACGCCTAGAAAAGCAGTGGAATCTCATCGCAAACTGTCTTTTTCATTCTTGCGAAGAGAATCCTTGCAATGCCCCCCCACCGGGTCATAATCACGTCCACTTCCGATATCTGACACAGGAGTGACCCTCCTGGGGCAGAACAGCAAGTGCCTAAAATGCGTTCGGATTCATCGTCCGAAGCACTTTGGCAGACAGAGCTTCACGCCTTCGGTTGCCACGCGCCAGAGCACCTGCTGGGGCGATCTCGATTCCTTGAAAGCGCAGAGGCCAGCGGGCTAGGCGCTGAGAGAACGCCGCTCGCGGAAATAGAGGAGCTGTTCAGCCTAGCGAGTCCATCAGACGCACCAGCAGGATCGTTAGGAAGGAGATCCACACGACTGTGATCGACAGTTCGAACCGCTCACGTGTCTTGGTGCCAAGCATGTCTTTTTACTCCCCAGGCGAAACCGTCGAAGAAATTCAGAATGCCGCGAGTCCATAAAAAAAGCCCTTGCTGCGCGCTATGGCACACAGCAAGGGCATTCGTGACCCGGTAGTGCCCTGTCAGTCATGAACAGGGAACACACTGCAGGATAAACGATGGCCCGGGAAAGTCAAGTTTTTTGCCCGAAGGCGGCCGTCTGGGTGTGCGATATCGCACGGTGCCGAAGTTGTGTAGTTCGGCGCTTGCAACCGGTGGGGTGATCGGTGAACATGCGAGGGGAGAACTATTGATGTTTGCGCGGCAAATGAGCCCTCGGGGTAACACTCCCCCTGCGTGGTCCGGGCTCCCGTTGGTCGTCCTAGGTTCATGGGCGGCGCAAGGATCAATAAGTTGTTCCCACGCTCAGCGGGTGAGCCGGGCCCCATGGGCGTGTCGAGTCTCCGGTTTTATGCGAGGACCGTGTCATGCAAACCGAGATCAGATTCAGGAGGTTTTTCGCGGCAGCGGCTCTGCTGGCCATGTTGGTGCCAGGTGTTTGTTCTGCCAAAGAGGTTGTCTGGCACATCAAGGCTGTTCACCCCGAAGGCCGGTTGCTTAACGTGAAGGCCATGGACAAAAGCGGGAAGATTTATGCCGTCAAGGCGATCGAGCAGCATGGCAATCGGCACTTGTTGGACGTCAAGGCATTGGTCGACGGCAAGCGATTGCCCGTGAAGATTTTGGTAAGCGACGACAAGCTGGCGCCGGTCAAAGCCATTGGTGCGGACGGAACCATCTTCGACATCAAGGCCCTCACGCCAAAGGGAAAGAAGCTGGACGTCAAAGGCGTAAGACGCACAGGCAGCATCATTCACATCAAGGCGATTGGACCGGGGGGACAATACTACGGTGTGAAGGCGATATCACCGCGGGGGCATCTGTACGACGTCAAGGGCATCAAAATGCTCGATGACGAAGTGGAGACAACGATCAACGGCGTCGACGTAGCGGCCCACATCAAGGCTTTGCCTCAAGTAACTGGCTCGGGGGATTGAGTTCCAAAGACGGTGCTCAGCGCTCCGACGACGCCATAGGCAGAGGAGTGGATGGCTCGAAGCCGAAAGCCTATACTTAGCGGCAGGCAACCTCCCAGATAGACAGCCAGAGCTAATCAACTGCTCATAATGCCCGGCGGCGCTCCTTCTCCGGGATGTTCAGATCCTTTGAAATCGAGCTTATGAAAGCGATCGTCTGCGAAGAGTACGGCTCCCCCGATGTTCTTCAGCTTGAAGAGATCCCCAAGCCGACTCCCGCGGACGATGAAGTGCTGCTACGAGTTCACGCGGCTTCTGTAAATGCAGGGGACTGGCATCTGCTGCGGGCTGACCCGTTCTTGGTCCGGCTGGCCTTTGGGCTGCTACGGCCGAAACACAAGATACTCGGCGCCGACGTCGCGGGCCGAGTGGAGGCGGTCGGCAAGAAAGTCACACAGTTTCGGCCGGGGGATGAGGTGTTTGGGGACATCTCCGGGTGCGGATATGGCGCGTTTGCCGAGTTTGTTTGTGCTCGTGAAGATGTGTTGGCGCCCAAGCCGAAGAACCTCTCATTCGACGAAGCAGCGGCTGTGCCCGCGGCGGCGGTCACCGCCTTGCAGGGACTTCGCGATCGAGGACAGATTCAGTCGGGGCAGAAGGTTCTGATCAATGGCGCCTCGGGCGGCGTGGGCACGTTCGCTGTGCAGATTGCCAAAGCGTTCGGGGCGGAAGTGACGGGCGTCTGCAGCACGAGCAAGTTAGATCTGGTCCGCTCGATTGGCGCCGACCACGTCGTCGATTACACCCAAGCAGATTTTACGAAGAACGGGCAAAGCTACGACCTGATTCTGGCCGCGAACGGATATCACTCGATTGCCGATTACAAGCGTGCTCTGAGTCCCCGGGGAATCTACGTTATGTCCGGCGGCAGCATGGCTCAATTCTGGCAAGCGACGCTTCTGGGCCCATGGATTTCCATGGCCGGCAGCAAGAAAATGGGGAACATGCTGGTGCGGCCCAACCAAAAGGATTTGGTCTTCGTGAAAGAGCTTCTCGAAGCCGGCAAAGTCGCGCCGGTTATCGATCGGCGTTACCCACTGGGCGAGGTGCCCGAAGCTATCCGGTATCTGGAAGCAGGGCACGCCCGAGGGAAAGTTGTAATCGCTGTGGAGCGTGATAGCGGAACCTACTGATCCGCATAAACCCGCGTGCTGACTTCCTTGGTGATCGGCTGTTGCACTTCGTCGGAAGTGACTTGCACGTGTACGCGTTGGTCGCCGGCGCGCAGGCCTTGGGCTTGGATGCGGAACTTGGCGTCGGCCTTCGGTGCTAGTTGCGCCAACGGGGCGAAGATCACGCGATCGCCTTGGATGGCATGGCGAGATTCGCCTTGCCCCGAGATGGCTCGCATGCCCTGTGGCATGACGGCGGCGACTTGCACGTTGCTTGCCGGCTTGGAACCTTGGTTGACGACGCGGATTTCGTAGGTGGTTTCGCCGCCGATTTCGATGGGGCTTTTCACGTCGACCACTTCAAACATCAACGAGACGATGCCGTCTACGACCACCCGGGCTTCGGTGCGATCTTCCAGACCTTGCCGCGCCTTGGTGGCGATCTGTATCGTGTGCTCGCCTACTTCGATTGGCAGGGCCACCAGTTCCACCGTGCCGCGCTCGTTGGCCGGCAGCTCGGCCAGGCTCCAATGTACGCTGTGCGCGCCGGGATCGTATTCGCCCATGTTGTTGGCGCTGACAAATTGCAGCCCCTTGGGCAGTTTCGTGGTCAGTTGAACTTCCTTGGCCGAGGCCGTGCCGGGATTGTCGATGGTCACCTGGTACGTGGCGGGCCGTTCGAGGTAGCGTTTCTTCGGCCCGTCGATGGTGATCCGCAACTCGGGGGCGATCACTTCAAACTCGCAGTCGGCCTGCACCTGTAGATTGGCGTCGGCGCGGGCGGTCATTACGTTGTTGATCTTGCCAGACTGCTCGGCGGTGAGCACCAGCTCCAGCCGGCGCGATTCGCCGGGGCGCAGTGTGCCGATTTCAAATTCGACGGTCGGTCCCGCTTCGTGGCTGACTCCCGAGGGGACGGTTTCCAGCAGCATGACGTCGGTTGCGTCGCCCGTGCCGGGATTGGAAACTTCTACTTGCACCAATTGTTGCTGCCCGGCGTGTACCTGGGCCTTACTCGACAGACGCAACGCCAACTCGGGTCGCGTGCATCGTGCCTTGGCCGAGGCCTGCGTGGCAAAGGTGACGGTGGCCACGCTGCCCAGGTCGCCTTCCTCGGTGGGAATCAACTCCAGCTCGACGGTGCGTTCTTCGCCGACCGACAGAGCGCCGATGTCCCACACCACTTGCGAACCCGATACTGTAGCCCGCGGCGCGGTGCCGATCAGCTCCGTGCCAAACGGCACTTCGTCGTGGATCTGCACGTTCTGCGCGGTTCTCTGGCCTGTGTTCTGCACGCGGATGGCAAACGAGCAACGCTTGCCGACTTGGATTTCTTCGGGAGCAAGTTTTTGGATCGTAATGAGCGGACTCTGCACGCCTTCGAGCACTCGCTCGCCGGGTCGGCCCGTGCCGGGGGTGTTGGTGAGACCGGGGGTCGGCGTCACGTCGGTGGGGCTGCCGAGGCTGGCTTGCAGCGGCGCTGCGGAGATGTTGAAGTCTTGGCCCGAGGTGTTCGGCTGCTGTTGGAAGTCGTAGGCGGGTGCGGGCCGTTGCGACGAGGCCGCCGTGGAGCTCGGTCCATAGTCGATCGCCGGTACGGGGGTTCGGGATTCATTAGTACGGGTTTCATTCACCGGATAGCGAGCGCTCGGCGGACCGGTTGCCGGTTGTCGGACGAGAGGTTGGCTGTCGCCGAACATTTCGCTGGCCGTCGCTGCTTGTTGCTTGCGGGCCGGTGGCGATTGCGAGGTCGGCGTCGTTGATTCGACATTCTTCAGGCTTGCCCGCAGGGGGTTGTACCCGTCGGGTTCCTGCCCTCGGGCGAGGGTCTGCTGCTCTTGGGCAACATTGCCTTTGACGTCCTTGGTGGGTTCTTCCGCCGGTTCCGGTTCGGCGGCGAGGGGTTTTGGTTTGGCAGCCGGTGGCGTCGGGACGCTCACCGTTGCATAGCGGTTGCCCAACAGGGCAGCCGTGGAGTCGACCGCCGTGCTGACTGCACGCGTGGCGTCGCTCGTCGGTTTGGCCGGCTGTGGAGGCGCGGGGGGAGCGAGCGCGTAGCGATCGTTCGCGGCACGGTTCTCGACGGCAATCGGCGGCGTGGTTTTACGCGGCAGCCCGTTGTCTCGGGACGGCGACGAGGCGAACAGTTGTTTCAACTCGTCGGAAGCCGAAGGGGCGGTATGGGCGATGCCGGTGGCTCCGTCGTCGCCGGTTTGGCCAGCATGCATGGTGAAGTAATACACGCCCCCGCCTCCTCCACCTAAGACCGCGAGCGACAAGCCCAACGGAACGAGGAGACGGCGAGCAAGCGAACGTTGTGATAACGATGAGGGCGTCTTTTCCATGGGTAAACCCCGGTTGTACCGATGCATGTTCCGACAAGAATATCCGCCGCGGCAGACCACACGCTGCTCTCGCGGCAGTAAAGCGGGTCGGATATGTAGCAAATCGCCAGACTCGGGCAAAGGCCACTCCCGGCCATAGGGTTGCCATTCGGTTGCAATCGTTGCTAGCGATCGGTTCAGAATGATCTGTCGCGCCCCGGGGAGACCAGCTATATCACCGCCCCAGCAACCGGTGTTCAAAACGAACGCCCCATTGGAGCAAGGAGGCCCCCCCATGCCGTGGCACGAGATAACCCTGGTGGAACCAATCTGGCGACTGCTGGGTGCGACCGCCGAGCCGACAAATCCCTCGTCGTTTGTCCTGGCTTTTGTGGGAGTCGGCACCTTTCTCTGCTACCAACTTCTGGCACGTCCCGGGCATGGAAGCAGACGGCCGGTTGACTTGGGTCAGGTTATCGCGAAACCGCAAGCGGCCGTGATCGCGGTAGAAGATGCGACAGAAGATCGGCGCGTGGCTTAATTGGTGTCGCGGATGTATGACAAGGCCAACAGCACGTAGCCGGTTACCAGGTTCGGATCGCCTTCCAGCCAGCGCTGGTTCTCGTTGATCCAACTGCCGTCGTCGAGTTGCCGGGAGGCGAACTCTGCGATCAGCTCTTTTCGCCAATCGTGCGAGACGCCCTCGCTATCGACGACTTCGTCTGTGCCGGTTGCATCCAACGCCTTGGCGAACGTGTGTAGATAGTAGTAGAGCCCGCTGCTGCCCAGGTTGGGATTTTCTTTGAGCGTGTAGTGCTCGGCAATCCAGTTGCGGGCGGCTTTCACGCGCGGATCGTCCGGCCCGACGCCGGCGTAAATCATGCTCTTGAGCCCCGCGTAGGTCATCGAGCCGTAGCTGCGCAGTCCGCCCTCGATCGACTCACCTGCTTGGCTCGATCCGCCCGCGGCAATCGTGTAGTAAAACCCGCCGTCGGGGTTCTTGGCGGCATATATGGTGTCGTTGTGTTCGGTTTCCAGATTCTGGCAACGCGAAACAAACACCAGCGCCCGTTGCATGGCGGGGTCGTCCCGGTCTTTGCCCAGCGTTTGCAGCGCGTCGATCATGAACGAGGTGTTCGACAGATCGGGTCGACTGTGGTTGCCGTAGCCCGCCCCACCGTGGCTGGTGCTCGACCGATCGTGACCTTCCTCGTCGTCCCATTGCAGTTTCTTGAGAAACGCCTCGGCATTCTTCAGCAGTTGGTCGTAGCGGCCATCGCCATTGGCTGCGCTGAAACAGAACACGGCCAGGCACGTTTCGTAGTTGCGATTCAGGCTGCCTGTTTGATAGATGCCGCTGTCGTCGCGGACGTGCTGCTGCAGAAAGGCGAGTGATCGGGCGATCGTCGGATCCTGCGGCGTACGACCGCTGCGCAACAGGGCGGTGGTCGCCAGCGAAGTGACCCCCGTGCCGACATGGCTGCTGTACGAGCCGTCGTCGGCTTGGCTTGATTCGAGAAACGCGATGCCCCGTTCCACCATCGGGGCCAACTTAGCATCGTCGGCTGCCAGCAGACGGCTGTCGCCCGACAGCGAGAGAAACAGACAGACGATAGCGAGTTGCCAATTCCAGCAGCGATGTCTCGTCATCTTGAGATGCTCCGAATTGCGTTTAGCCGGCGATCGCCATCCAGGCGAGCAGCAGCAGCCAGATTCCCCACAAGCCGCAAGCGACGATCAATTGCCAGCGGCTTTTTTGAGAGTGGGCTGGGGCGAGTTCGTCTCGCGAGCCTGCCGCCGGCTTGCGCTGGTCGCCTGAGTGAGACGCCATCAGCGTCGCGGCTCCTCGCTGGAATCGGGGAGTGAAAATTCGAAGCTATGTTGGAATCCTTCGTCGAAGTCGAACACGTCGTCGAAATCCTCGCGGCGATCGTTGGGCGTTTTGCGCATCTGTTCGATTTCGATCAGATTGAAGACGATCTCGCCGAAATCGCCCGTCGATTTGATGCCCCAGTGGTTGAGCACACTTTTGGCCAGATAGCCGTATTGCTTGTGGGCATATTTCCGCATCGCTTCGCACAGTTCCTGCCCGGTGACGTGGCGTTCGGGCGGCTCGTCTTGGTCGACGGGCTCGACGAACTGTTCGGCGCCCAGCCCCATGTGTTCCTGGGCATGCTGCAGCGCTTCGAACACGAACACATAGGCGTCGAAGTGATACCGCTCGTCGCGACGTAGAAGTTCAGCAATTGGGTGATCGGGGTCAAGCATGGCAAGTTCGCTGGGAATCAACTCTCGGGTGTATCAAGTCTGGAGTCTGCGGACGCATCCCCCGGCTAGTTCCATTCTACTCATTCTTTGGCCCAGCGTCTTTGTCTGTCGGGGGAGAATCCGCAGATGTTTTTTTCTCCGCTTTTGGCCGACCCCCTTTTTTTCGTGCTCCGCTGCCCCTTTTCAGCACTGTGAGCACGTCCACCGCGTCGATCGTGACTCTTCGCTTATCTTCTGTTTCTATCAGGAGTTGCGACGCGAGAATCTGTTGCGCCAGGACACGTCCCCGGCCGTTGCCCGTGATAATCTCCGAGCCCACGGGGGGCAAGTCTTGCTGCAGCTGCTGGTAGGTATCGTATTCGTAGCGTAGGCAACACTTCAGCCGGCCACACCGGCCCGAAATTTTACTGGGGTCCAGCGTCGCCTTCTGCAACTTGGCCATCCGCATCGAGACGGGGGGCATCTCCGAAAGGTGCGTATTGCAACAAACCGGCTTGCCGCAATCGCCGTAGTCTGCCAGCATCTTCGCTTCGTCGCGCACGCCGATCTGCTTCATTTCGATCCGCGTCTGAAATTCATGCGCCAAATTCTTGACAAGTTGGCGGAAATCGACTCGGTCGTCGGCCAGATAGTAAACCACCACCCGCTCGCCGCCGTAGATGTGTTCCACGTCGACCAGCCGCATCTCGAGGTTCAGCTCGGCGATGTGCTTGGCGCACAACTTGTGTTCCTCTTCCTGCTGCTCGTGCAAGCGGCGTAGTTCGCCCAGGTCGTCGTGATTCTGATCGCGAAGGATTTGCCCCGACTTGGGGTTGTCCATGGTTGCCAGCGCCGCGTCGTTGGCCTCGCACAACACTTCGCCCAGTTCCAAGCCGCGACTCGTGCGGGCGATCACCTGTGCGCCGCGCGCGTAGCTATCGCTGGCGCGTGTGGAAAACACGCCGAGGTCTCGCATCACTCCGTGTCGAACAATGTATCTTGCCATTGGCTTGGAAATCTGGGTCTAAGGGATCAGCCGTCCCGAGATGTAAGATCTAAGATTGATGATGTCAGAATCACTGGGTATCGACATCTTCGAGTTCTGACATCAACAATCTAACATTCCACATCGAACATTCCCACACAGTATATCGGAAGTTCTGCCGCGGGAGTAGGCGAGCTAGGACTGCGGCAAAGTCGAGAATATGTCATCCCGAGAGCCTGCCCTGAGTCGCTCGAAGGGTCCGCCGAGGGATCTCCGTGGCCCCGCCAAACCGTGTCGCGACAGAGATTCCTCGGCGGACTTGGGAATGACAGCTAGACTGACAATCGACCCCGCAGCACTCTTGCCCAAGGTCTAATCCGCAGTGCTTTTCCCCCATAGTTCGAGACAAGAAGTTGCACTTGTCCCGCTATCGGGTTAGGGTTAGGGTTGTCACTTTTCTCTCAGACCAGCGCTACCGTCCCCCCAGAGGCGTTTCCCTTGGCAAGCCATCTCGGTAAACACTCGCGTCGTCTGCACGTCGAGCCGCTCGAAGAGCGGCGGATGCTGGCCGTGGCGACGGTGGACACGGAGCTCGACGTGGTTGACTTCACCGATGGGGTGACTTCGCTCCGCGAAGCGATCTTTGCGACCAATACGGTTGCGGGGGCGGATGTGATTGAGATCGACGTGTCGCTAAGCGGCGCCACGATCGACCTCTCGCAAATATTGGGTGAACTGTCAATCACCGATTCGCTCACGATTGACGCAGGCAACTTGGCGGGTGGGTTGACGATTGACGCGGGCGATGGCACCGACGACACGTTTGCCACGGGTGATGGGATTCGGATTTTCAATATTGACGATGGCGACAACGGAAGTAATCTCGATGTTATGATGGTTGGCCTGACTCTTACAGGTGGGGATTCGGACGACCGAATAGGCGGTGCTATTAGGACGCTAGAAAACCTTTCTCTCACCGCCAGCAAGATTTCCGGCAATTCAATACTGGAGAGTTGGTTTGTTGCCGAAGGAGGAGGGATTTACATTCGATACGGCAACTTGTCCCTAACAGACAGTTCAATCAGCGAAAATACCGCGCAGGGCGAGTTTCTAGTTCTATTGATGACTGCGCAACGAATGAGCCCCTGTGTTAGCGTTTACCAGCGAAATCCGGGCTTCCGATGGGCGCCTTCGGTTTATTGGCAGCGCAGGAGTCAATAGGAGGTGGAATTACTGCTCGCAGTAGCGACGTGACCATCACTCGAAGCTCAGTTTCTGGAAACGTGACGAGGAGCAGCCAGAGTACTTCTTATGGTGCTGGCCTTCTCATTGCCGGCAACCTGACTCTCACTGAATCTCTGGTAGCTGACAATCGAATCGAGGGCGACGGATCTGCCGGCGGCATGTACCTCATTGGAGGTCAACATCATATTTCGGAAAGTACTATCTCAGGCAATCAGTCAAGCCAGGTAGCCGGTGGTATCTATGTGGTGCTGGGTGATCTCGACATTACTAAGAGCACCCTAGAAAGAAACGTTACCAGCGGTTTTGGAGGCGGTCTAAACATCGTCGAAAGCGATGTCTCGATATTCCAGAGCACAATTACCGGGAACAATGCTCGCCAGGGGGGAGCGATAGGCATGATCAACAAAATCGACGATTTGCCGATTGTTCTGATCAGTCACTCGACCATCTCGGGCAATACTGCAGATAACCAAGGCGGCGTCGTCGATAATTTTTTTGGTCGGATTGTGATTCAAAGTAGTACCACTAGTGTCCCAACGTTAGTCGAATAATAGCAACTGGTTAGGACGAGGGGGTTGTGGAGTATTGTAATTGGATTGCGAAAACAGCTCTACCAATGGGGTTTTCTCGAAAATCGAGACGCTCAGAATCTGTAGAATTGTGT
>CAXMSB010000079.1:0-4098 GCA_964195615.1 uncultured Granulosicoccus sp.
TTCCATGCATGCCGTGATTGTGAAGCTAGATCGGCGAAGTCATCAAAGGCTGAAATCATGCAGTACACCAAGAATCGGCCGCTCCTTGGATTGGCGCCAGTCGGGATTGTTGCTGCTCAGCCAGTCGCGAACGCCGCTGCAGTTGATATAGGAATCCAACAAGCGTTCGCTACCCGCAAAGTTTTGCGGATCATTGCCGTACGTCAACTGCCGAATATACGCGCCCTGAAATGCCGAAAATATGTTGCTGAGAAGCATACCAAATCTAATTTTATCGCTGCTGCTGAGATCTGTGTAGGAGCTTTTGCCTCGCGCGAACAACTCCGAGACGTCCGGATTCAGGATGAATATTTCGCGAATGCGATTTCCAGCCTCTACATTTCGTTCGAAAGCAGCAAGCTCCGTGGATTCTAGGCTCATCGATAGCCCGTGCGTATTCTGACGAATCTGAACAGCCAGATAGATCAGCGATGCGACCACGGCGACCGCACCGACTATCTCGGCAATTGCTGCCCACTCTTGAATCGACATGACTTAGCCCTCGAAGGTCGTTGCTCTTCTTTCCAAATTTACCAGAATATTTGCGGCTCTGGCGAATCGTCGGATGGCAACAATGGGTCAGTAGCGGCCATTCAACTGATCGTGAAATTGCTAAACCGACCGTCTGCTAACGGCCAGGAGCAGTCATTCGCGTACAAAGAAAAACCCCGCCGAAGCGGGGTCTCTCATCAATCATTTCGACCTGCCAATAAGATGCAGTGTCCGTGCTAAGGCGTCACTAGCTCAACCCAGTTATCCATCACGTCAATGCTACAGCCGAACTTGGTGTGTCCACCACCTAGTCCCTGAACTTCGATGATCTGTTCACATGAACATCCGGCGGTGTCATCGATGAGGTAGCTGCGATTCGGCCCCAGGCCCTTACCCTTGATCAGTGTGTCGAACTCGAAGTCCCCGTCGACTAGCGCCCAACTGTTGGGTCGCAGTTCTACTGTCGGCACTCCCTCCGGAATCGCCGTGTCGGGGCAGAAATCATCGTCGTCCAGAACGCCATCGCCGTCGGCGTCTGCAAAGAGCCCCACCAGCACCGTGTCATGGTCGGATGAGCGGTACGCATCGGGCGCGTAGATCGCGTCCTGCGCAGACTTCTTGAAGGATGTGTCGTAATCGATCAGGTCGGCTTCGTCGGCGTTGATATGCCACACCGTTGCACCTGTCACCAGGGGCCAAAGAGACGGACTGGCCAACTGGTAGTCGAGATAGCCCGTTTGTCCATCGAAGACGTACGAGTAGGCATCCTCACCCTGGTACTCGAACACCAGGTCCTTAAGGCCTGCCGTCACCAGGACATCGATCGGATCCTCCTTGTCGTAGGAGTTGAGATCACCCATGACCAGGTAGTTGCTACTGCCGCTTTCCGTGGGGTCGGTGGCCATGAAATCGACGATCGCCTGGGCGGCGGCGGCTCGGGTCAGGTTGCAACGGCCTTGGCCGTCGCCGGTGTCCGGGTCACCCACGGCGTTGCAGTGCGAGCCTTTCGACTTCAGGTGATTGACGCCCACCGTCACGACCTCTCCTGTCGTGTTGTGCGTGAACGACTGGACCAGCATCGGGCGGTTTCGCGTGTCGTCAAAATCCGGGTTGATTGCGCTATCGAGCACCACGAAACTGCCGAGCGGCGTCACCGCGGCCGGCTGGTACAGCAGTGCCACCCGAATGGCGTCGGTGCCAATCGCGCCGGTGGCGATGTAGTCGTATGTGCCCGGAGCCGTAGCATCGTTGAGCCCCGCCACCAGATCGCCAGTGGGCACGTCATCCAGGGGGTTCTCGATCTCCATCAAACCGACCACACCGGCGTCGGTGGCCGCAATCGCGGCGACGATCTTGTCTCGCTGCCGAGTGAATTCGTTGGCATCGTCCGCGCCCCGGCATCCCAGATTCGCCGCGGGGCTGCAGATGTTGCCACTGTCGTCCAGCGTGGTGAAGTAGTTCAGGACGTTGAAAGTGGCGACCTTGAGGCTGCCACCAACATCATCTGGGGTAGTCGTCCGCGGGTTTGCGTTAGTGTAGTCGGCGCCCTGCGTCGGCTGGATCCGGTATGAACCGAACGCGTAGTCCATCACGCCGGTCACGTTCTGGAGAGTATCCCCACCGCGGAACAGGTTGGTCAGGTCGAACACACCGCCGTTCGGATGAATGGCAGGATCCGGATTCTGGCTGCTCCGCCCGTCGTCGAGCGTGATCCGGTCCAGCAGGAATTCCTGAGCGGCAAGAACCGCGGCCGGCCCGGGTTCGACCTCCGCCGTCGGCGTCAGGTGCCTCTCGGAAGTCAAAACGATATCGCCGAACCGGTCGAAGTTGAAGTACTCCGCAATAACCAGTTCCTGCGGGAAGGTCACGGACATGCCCTCGAACGGTTCGAAGTCGTCTAGCATCGAGACCGGTAGAGCCACCGTCGCCGCGGTCGCCGCGCCGGTCGCGTTGCAATCGAGCACCGCCGCCAGGTTGTTAATCTCGGTGAAACCGAAGAACTCGGTTACGGTCCCGCGCACTCGCACCAGGTCATTGGGATCGAGCGCCACTGCATTGGCCGGGTCGGAAACGAAGATGCCCTCCGACGTCGACGCGTCGGCGTCCGCGTCCGCATCCTCTTCCTGTACGAAGAACCCGCTGAGGCCAGAACTCCCCTGAAAGTCGCCCACGACGACACCTTCGATCTCGCGGACACTGCCTACGTCAGTGCTGGAGAGCCCGCTTCCCTGGATGTCGTGGATCAACGTGGCCAAGTCGCCACACACGCCGAGCGGGTCGGTCGCCGCGGTGATGGCGACGTTGGCGGCGCCGGGCGTGTTCTCAGCCTCGCCCACCGCCGGCGAGCCTGGGAAGCCCGGGATCCCGAACAGGCTGAAGTCGTTGCGCACCCAATCCGTGGCCGAATCCGTATCGAGGCCATCTGGAATGCGCGATGCGCCGCCGGGAGCGAAGCTCGACACGCCGTCGTAGTTGGGGCCGAGGGTGACGGCGGAGTACGTGAGGTCGGTTGAGCCACCGTCGAAAACCGCGACGTCGTCAACGATCCTCGTCCACGGCGTGAAGTCGATCGCACCGTTGTCGTCCGCATCGATGTCGTTGCCGACACTCCCGGTGAAGCCCTCCACGAGGAGCAGCGTGATCGATCCGTTCTCGATACTCAAGCTGCCAACGGTCGTGGTCCAGAAGCCACTGCCATCGGTAGTGCCGACTGGGAAAGTGCGATCAATATTCCCCTTGGACGAATCCCCCTCGATCTCGAGAACCGTAAGGGCCGAGTAGTCGGTGTTGGGATTTCCGAACACCTCGACGTATTCCACATCGGGGCCAGTCGTGCTCGCCGAGAACTCGTTGATGACCGGGTCCGATGGTCCGGTCGCGCCGCATGACACGGAGTGGCTGCCCAGTCCGCCAAACGTGTTTTGAGCAAAGACGACCCACTCGATCGAGGCGTCGAACGCATTGCTGAAATCGGTATCGCCCGCGCACACGGCGGCCTTGCGATGCAGCGTGTCGTTTTGACCACCACCCGGCCACTGGGTCCCAGGATCCACGCCCTGCTGGCCGAACGCGTCGACAACGACGCCGCCCTTGCGCAGGACCACGCCATCATCGCCGTTGAAATTGATGACCGAGCTACTGATCTGGTCTGCCTGAGCCAAGATCGCGGGATCCGCACTCGCGTGCGCCAACACATAGACATCGCCATCAGCGATCGTCCCGGAAAGTGCAACTGACTGACTGACAGTGGCGCTGCCATTGCTGTACAGCTCAAGGGTGTAGGCACCCGCCGCGAGGTCGACAGCGCCGCCGGTGCCATTGTAAATCTCGACCGCCTTGTTGAAGGAGCTGCCTTCGATGTACTCCGAGAGGACCAGCTCGCTGGTTGCCGCGCTCGCCGGCGCTGCCACCAGCACAAGCGCCATGAGTGCTGCCACTACAAGAATTGAATTTCGCATGATGATCCCCTGAGTTGGATTTCTTAGTCTTGTTATCTATCGTACCTTCGAGAGGCCTTCTAGACCAATCGTTTGTCGTTGGTTGTTGCGGGTCTTTTATACGCCCAAT
>CAXMSB010000080.1:0-4634 GCA_964195615.1 uncultured Granulosicoccus sp.
CGCTCCAGTTTGCGGCTGTCGCCAAAATCCAGCAGTTCGTAATCGGGCCAATCGTTGGTCATAGAATCTATTGATCGTGAGAGTGCAGGTACTTGCTAACGAGGCCAGTCCACAACTGATAGCCTTCGTGATTCATATGCAGGCCATCCTTGAGAAACAATTCCTTGCGCGGCTTTCCATCTTCGCCGAGCATCGGTTGCCACACATCCACGAACGTCAATCGCCGCTTGTCGGTTTCGCATTCCGCGGCAACTCGTCGGTTAGCGTCCGCCATCTCCCCAGCAAGTTTCCAACGGGCAATGCTCGGCTTGATGCTAACGAAAACCAATCGGGCCTGGGGCAGTTTTTCTTTCATCCGCTTGTCGAACGAGCGAAAATCGGCCAGCACTCGAGCCGCGCTCTTGCCGCCGGCGACGTCGTTGTCGCCCGCATAGAACACGACCACCCGCGGCTTGTGCTTGGCCACCAGCGTGTCGAAATAGTACACCGAGTCGCAGATCTCCGAGCCGCCAAAACCGCGATTGATGACCGGCGAGTCGGGAAAGTATTTCGCCAGCTTCCACATCCGAATGCTGGAGCTACCCACGAACACGATGCCGCCTTGCGGGGGTGGCTTGGCTTCGTCGGCCGCCGCGAACTTGGCAATGGTTTCCGTCCATCGCTCCGCGTTGCATGGCGACTCTTGTGACTCGACATTCTGAGCGTCGACCACTCCCGCTGTGAGCAGGATAATCAGCAAGGCACAGAACCTACTGGAAATTTGAAACATCACTTTATCCTTTCGCTACCATTCGCGTGATTCGCGGGCCTACAAAAACAGAGCCAGAGCAACTTACCAAAATTCGTTCCCGCGTTTCCTCACAGAAACTGCAGCGACAGTGCAAATCGTCGGAACATGGGTGTGCATCTTGCACTAAACCCCACGAAATCCTCCACTTGGGTGATCTGGCAGTTAGATGTATAATAGGTGGTTTGCGCGGAGCCGGCGATCCGCTGAATCGCCGCTTTCCGCCGTCGCCGACACCCTCGATTTGACCACACGGACGTATGCCCGCCTCCGACATCATTATCAAAGGCGCTCGCGAGCACAACTTGCGCGACGTCGATCTGGTGCTTCCTCGCAACAAGCTCATCTGTCTCACCGGCGTCTCGGGGAGCGGCAAGAGCTCGCTGGCGTTCGATACCCTCTATGCCGAGGGGCAGCGGCGGTATGTCGAGAGCCTCTCCACCTTCGCCCGGCAGTTCCTGGGACAGATGCCCAAGCCCGACGTCGACCACATTAGCGGGCTGAGCCCGTCGATCTCGATCGCCCAAAAGTCGGCCGGCAGCAATCCACGCTCCACCGTGGGCACGATCACCGAAATCTACGATTTCCTGCGCGTGCTGCTGGCCCGCGTGGGGCAAGGCCGCTGTCCGCACTGCCAGCGACCGATTACCGCCCAAACCCGCGAGCAGATCATCGCCCGCATCTTGGCCCTACCCTCCAAGACACAATTCTCCGTGCTCGCCCCGGTGGTTCGCCAACAGAAAGGCGAATTCAAAGACCTGTGCGAGGATTTGCTGAAACAGGGTTTTATTCGCGCACGCGTCGATGGCGAGATTGTGCAGCTTACGGATCGGCTGTCGCTCGATCGCCAGATGCGCCACAACATCGAAGTGGTCGTCGACCGACTCACCAACGGCCCAAACATCCGCACCCGACTAGCCGAAGCGGTGGAGCTCGCGCTCAAAGTGGGCCAGGGCAACTTAATCGTCGCGACCGAGAACGGGCCTGCTGAAGCAGGACCGCCGAAGCGAGGCAAAGCAAAACGGCGAGGCGGCGCTGCCCCCGGCGACATCGTCCTCTCGGCTGACTATGCCTGCAACGAATGTGGCGTGAGCTTTCAGCCCCCCTCGCCGCAACTGTTCAGCTTCAACAGCCCGCAAGGAATGTGCTACGAGTGCGACGGCCTGGGGCAGATGTTCAGCTTCGATCCCGAGAAGCTAGTCACCGCTCCCGAAAAATCGATCGCCCAAGGCTGCATCGAGCTGATCGGCCCTTGGAAGGAACTCGGCCGCTGGAAACGCCACGTCTACAAAGGCGTCGCCGAATCGATGGAGCGCAAGCTCGAACTGGAGGAACACGCGCTCACCGACACGCCCTGGCAAGAGCTCAGCGAGGAACACCAATATCTGTGGCTCTGGGGCACCGGCAACGAACACATCACCTTCACCTGGCGGGCCGGGCGGAATTCGCAGAAATACGGCGGCACGTTCGACGGCTTCATCCCCGAGCTGTTGGACAAATACCGCAGCGCGAAAAGCAAGTCGCTGATCGCCAAGCTCGAAAAATTCATGAACGTGATCCGCTGCCCCGACTGCCACGGCCAACGGCTCAACCCGCAAGCCCGGTCAACCACGATCACCACAGCTCACCCCGATTTTGCCGACCGACCCCAACGCACCCTCCCCGAAGTCTGCGGTCTGCCGATCGACGAAGCAGAGCGTTTCTTTGCCAAGCTACAGCTCGACGATACGGGCACCCTGATCGCCGCGGAGGTGCTCAAGGAAATCTGCGGTCGGCTGGGATTTCTCACGAACGTGGGGCTCGACTACCTGTCGCTCGACCGCACGGCCCCCACACTATCCGGCGGCGAGACGCAGCGCATCCGCCTAGCGGGGCAAATTGGCTGCGGACTGGTCGGCGTGTTGTACATCCTCGACGAACCGTCGATCGGCCTGCACCCCCGCGACAACTACCGTCTACTGGCAACGCTCCAGCGGCTACGCGATCAGGGCAACACGGTCGTCGTGGTCGAGCACGACGAAGACACGATGCGCGCCGCCGACCACATCATCGATTTCGGCCCCGGCCCCGGCGTGCGCGGCGGCGAAGTGGTTGCCCTCGGCACCGCCGACCAGATCGCCCGCGAGAAGCGAAGCGTGACAGGCGCCTATCTGGCGGGAAATCGAAAAATTGCCGTGCCAGAGAAGCGGCGGATTTCAGATTTGGGATTTCAGATTTCAGATGCGAAGGGGAGCAAATCCCAAATCCCAAGTCCCAAATCTGACTTCCCCACGCTTCGCGTGATCGGTGCGCGGCACAATAATCTGAAAAACGTCGACTTCGAGATCCCGCTGGGCGCGTTCGTCTGCGTCACTGGCCCCAGCGGCAGCGGTAAGAGCTCGCTGGTAAGCGACATCCTGGTCGAGGCCTTGCGGCGCGATCTCAATGGCGGCAAAGGCGAGCCGGGCGACCACGATCGCATCGAGGGCCTCGAGCAACTCGACAAGATGATCGCCATCGACCAGTCGCCCATCGGTCGCACGCCTCGCTCCAACCCGGCCACGTACATCAAGGTGTTCGACGAAATCCGCGCGCTCTACGCCCAGTTGCCCGAGTCGAAACGTCGCGGCTACAAGCCGGGGCGGTTCAGTTTTAATGTTGCCGGCGGCCGCTGCGAGGCGTGCAGCGGCAACGGGGCGAACAAACTCGAAATGGACTTCCTGGCCGACGTCTGGATCCCCTGCTCGGTGTGCCAGGGTCATCGGTTCAACCACGAATCGCTGCAGGTGTTGTACAAGGGCAAGTCGATTGCCGAAGTGCTGGAAATGGACATCCAACAAGCGCTCGACCATTTTGAAAACATCCCCAAAATCAGCCACAAGCTGCAGACGCTCCATGCGGTGGGGCTCGATTACATGAAGCTGGGCCAACCGTCGCCGACACTTTCCGGCGGCGAGGCGCAGCGGATCAAGCTGGCCCGCGAACTCGTGAAAAAGTCGACCGGCCGCACGCTCTACATGCTCGACGAGCCTACCACCGGGCTGCACTTCGCCGACATCGAATTGCTGTTGAAGGTACTGCACGACTTCGCCGACGCCGGCAATACGGTGCTGGTCGTCGAGCACAACCTCGACGTCATCAAGACGGCCGACTGGATCATCGACATCGGCCCCGAAGGGGGCGAGGCCGGCGGCCAGATCGTCGCCGCCGGCACGCCGGAGGAGATCGTGGGAGGATTGGGGAATCCGGATTGGGGATTGCGGAATAGCAGTGGTAAAGGAGCGAAAGAATCCCAAATCGTCTCCCACACGGCGGCCAGTCTCGCGCCGTATCTCAATGGGGCAGCCGCGCCGCATACGGATGAGAAAAAATCGCTGAAGCGGCAAAAAGTAAAACAGGCGACGCATATCGTGGTGCAGGGCGCCCAGCAACACAACCTGCGCGACGTCTCGGTAAAAATTCCCCGCGACGAACTCACCGTCTGCTGCGGCCCCAGCGGCAGCGGCAAAAGCTCGATGGCGATGGACACCATCTACGCCGAGGGCCAGCGCCGCTACGTCGAGAGCCTCAGCAGTTACGCCCGTCAGTTCATCGGCCAACTGCAGAAGCCGCACGTCGAGTCGATCGAAGGACTCTCGCCCGCGATTGCCATCGAGCAACGGACCGCCAGCCACTCGCCCCGATCGACGGTGGGTACGGTCACCGAGATCTACGACTACTTTCGCATCCTGCTCTCACGACTGGGGCAAATGCATTGTCCCGAGTGCGACCAACCCGTTGGCACCCAGAGTGCCGACGAAGTAATCGACTCCGTGCTGGCCGAGCCGGCAGGGACCAAGCTCTATCTCATGGCCCCGGTCGAGTTGGC
>CAXMSB010000081.1:0-1757 GCA_964195615.1 uncultured Granulosicoccus sp.
TCGCTCTTGCCGTCGATCACCTCTTCGTTCGCCAGCACCGTACCCAGCGCTGGGCACCAGTTCACCGGCGCTTCCGATTGGAACGCCAAGCGATGGTCGTCCTGGTAGTCGGGCACGGCATCGTCGCCGGCGTCTTTCACGTCGGCTGGGATCGGCAACTCGCTGATCGGCCGGCCTTTTTGCTGGTCTTCGTCGAACCAAGTGTCGAACAACTGCAGAAAGATCCATTGCGTCCAGCGGACGTACTGGACGTCGGTCGTGGCCAACTCACGGGACCAGTCGTAGCTGAACCCGAGCATCTTCAGTTGCCGGCGGAACGTCTCGATGTTTTTTTCGGTTTGAACACGCGGGTGTTCGCCCGTTTTGATTGCATGTTCCTCGGCCGGCAGACCGAAGGCGTCGAACCCCATCGGATGCACGACCGACTTGCCCTGCATCCGCGCGGCCCGGCAAACGATGTCAGTGGCCGTGTAGCCCTCGGGATGCCCCACGTGCAGCCCGTCGCCGCTGGGGTAAGGAAACATGTCGAGCACATAGAGTTTTTCGCCGCCGGGCATCTCGGGCGAGGCGAAGGTTTGGCGCTCTTCCCAGAATGCTTGCCACTTCTTCTCAACGACGGCAGGATTGTAGCGAGGCATATTTTGATTTGGGATTTGAGATTTCGGATTGCAGATTTGAAAGAAACCACGGAGCGAGCCGTGTCGTCCTCGACCACGGCACCCCGCAGAACCCTCAGTAAACCCCTGATTCTACAGTCCGAGGCCCATGGCGCAAACCGCACTGCCAGTTGACTTTGCTCCCCGGCGCTAAGTACGATAGCTAGTTTGCCAGTCGGGCATTTCTACGCATCAGAAACGCGAACCTAGGCCCTCACCACGGGGACTCTCTTACTATCATGGAAAAAACAAAAGTTGCCATTATCGGGCTGGGAACCATCGGGACGGGCGTGGCCCGGCTGCTGCTGGATTTCGGCGATCGCACCAGCCGACACGCGGGACGCACCCTCTGGCTCGAAAAGATCGTCGATCTCGATCTGGAGACGCCTCGCGACGTGGACTTGCCCAAGGGCATGCTCACCGACCGTTTGGAGGACGTGATCGACGACCCCGAGATCGAGGTCGTCGTCCAGTTGATCGGCGGACTCGAGCCGGCCCGCACCATCATGCTCCGTCTGCTGGAGAGCGGCAAGAACGTCGTGACTGCCAACAAGGCCCTGCTGGCCGAGCATGGCCCTGAGATTTTCGACCGGGCTCGCGAGCTGGGCCGTAGCGTCGCGTTCGAGGCCTCGGTCGCCGGCGGCATCCCGATCATCGCCAACATCGGCCAATGTCTCTCCGCCAACCAGATTCAATCGCTGCACGGCATCCTCAACGGCACGAGCAATTTTATTCTGAGCAAAATGCACGAGGACGGATCGGCTTATCAGGAGGTGGTGGCCGAGGCTCAGCGGCTGGGCTACGCCGAGGCCAACCCCGCGATGGACGTCGATGGGACCGACATGGCGCAGAAGCTGGCGATTCTGGCCCATCTGGCATTCGGCGCGAGAGTCGATTGGAAGGATATTCCCCGCGTTGGGATCGACACGCTCGACACCGCCGACGTTCGCTACGCACAGGAAATGGGCTTCCGGATCAAGCTGTTGGCCGTGGCCGAACTGCGAGACGACGTCCTGGAACTGCACGTTTCGCCGACGCTCGTCCGCAAGGGACGACCGTTGGCCGAAGTCGGCGGGCCGTTCAACGCGATTAGCGTCGTGG
>CAXMSB010000082.1:0-3608 GCA_964195615.1 uncultured Granulosicoccus sp.
GGCGAAAACCGTCGATGACTCCAGAGATGATTTGCCCCACTTGGTCGTCGGAAAGCTGGCTAACACGCTCGAAAAGATGGCCCGTGTGATTCTCGCTTCCCGGAAGGAAGGTCCGCGTGATGACCCAGCGGTCCTCACCGACAAACCGGACCGGCAGACGTTGGACGGGAAGAGACGTGCGCTGGGTCATCGATCGATGGCGGCAAAACAAGGCGTGGTGGCGTTTGGGCTCAGCGAGCGCGGCAGGCTCGCAACGACTGAAAAACCTACGTCAGACAGTACCCTTGTGGAAGACGAACTCGGGAATCATGTCGGAGGGGACACCGCTTCGGTTATTTTTGATTCCTCAGCGGCGGATTGAAGCGATTTTAGGGCCAATAGGGACAGCATCCAGGCCAGCGTCGATTCGGCTCCTTCATTTTGATTGACGCCTTCTGCGGAAAGCCCATCCCGACAACCTCCAGTTTGGTAGTCGTACAACGGCTCTTGGAGGTCGTTTTTGCCGAGGAACCAATTGAAGCAACGGCGTGCCTCGCCCACCCACCGCTCATCACCGGTTACATTGCGGGCTTCCAGACAAGCGTCGAGCATGGCGTGCGCCTCGATCGGCTGTTGATCAAACGACACTTTGTGACCACCCCGTTTAAACCAGCCACGGTTGCCGACGGGAGAAAACACACCTTCGCGCCCGGTTTGTACCTGGAGCAGCCACTTGAGGCTGCGCAAGCCCATTTCGATTAAATCGTCGCGCTGCATCCACTTCCCGCCCAGAAGCAGTGCATGGGGCAGCTTGCCGTTGGCGTAGGTCAGGCTGTTTTCGGGCCAGGGCCAGTCGTCGCCGGAGTTCTCCTGAAACCTGCCGAACAGCCTCAAGGCGAGCGTCTCGCGAATTCGGCGCGCCTCACTATCACCGCTAAAGCGGCGTAGGTAAACATGAACACCGACCAGCGTGAACGCCCAGGATCTGGGAGAGTCGAACTCGACGGTCTCCTTGAGCGCCATTTCATACAGGTTCATCGCAGCGGCCCGAATACTCGATGTGGGGCCCAGGACCACGGCATATCCCAGCCCCCACAGCGCCCGCGCGTGGCTGTCTTCCGAACCGATCTCCTCCAACCAACGACGATCGTAGGACATGAAGTTACGGAAACGCCGCGTCTTGGGGTTGTAGGCATAGTCCAGGAAGCTCAAATAGGTGTGAATCAACCGCAAGAACTCGGGCCTTTTTTTCAACTGGTAGGCTTGCAGAGCGACGATCAGTGCTCGAGCGTTGTCGTCGGTGCAGTAGCCGTGGTTGCGGTCGGGAATCGTATAACGTGCGTGCTGCAATATCCCGGTGTTGTCGGTCATCGCCATGAGATAGTCGAGATTCAGTTCCGGTATGGCATGCCGCAGCGCTGAACTCTCGACAGATCGCTTGGGCCGCGGCTTGGGGTGTTGCGAGCGCTCGGCCAGCACTTCCGTGCACAACTGTAAATACTGCCGGGCAACCGAGCGCCATACCATGTCGCGCGTATACATATAGGCTTTTTTACGGATAGACTGAGTGTCGGTTTCATGATCGAGAAGCCAGCAGGTTTCCTCGGAGATGGCCGCCGAGTCGCGGAAGGGCACTAGGCGTCCTCGTCCATTGGCCAGCATTTCCTCGGCGTAGGAATAGGGCGTGGAGATCACCGCATTGCCAGCGCCCAGTGCATACGCCAACGTGCCTGAAACGACCTGTTGCTGCCCCAGGTAGGGAGTGAGGTAGATGTCCGCGGCGCAAAGAAACTGACACAGTTCTTCCAATTCGACATACCGGTCTTCGAAGATTACGTATTCCAGCACACCGAGGTCTTCGGCTCTCTGATGCAAGCGATTGCGATAGGCCTCGCCGTTTTCCTTCTTTACGTTTGGATGTGTTGCTCCCAACACAATGTAGACCAGTTCCGGATGTCGCTTGACGATCTCCGGTAATGCTTCGATGGCATACTCGATTCCCTTGCCCGGCGAAAGGAGTCCGAACGTCAGCATCACCTTGCGGCCCTCGACGCCGAACGGTTCCTTATAGAAGCTCGGATCGACAAACGGGAGATCGGGAATTCCGTGTGGGATCAATGCGATCTTGGACTGGGAAACTCCGTACGCGTGGAGTAAAACATCAACGCTTCGCTGGCTCATCACGACCAGCCGATCCGACAGTTGAGCGACCTCATCGAACACCTCGCGCTGATGAAACGACGGATCACTCAGGATCGTGTGTAGCGTAGTGATGACCGGCATCCGACTCTCGCGCATGATCGAAAGTACATGGGAGCCATCCGCGCCACCGTAGATGCCAAATTCGTGCTGCAGAAGGATCACACTCACGCCACGGATATTCAAAAAGTCAGCCGCACGAGTGTACTCGGAGATGTCTTCATCCAGAATATCAAAACAAACGCGGCCGTCGTAGCCATACCCTTCTGGGATGTCGTTGATGGCCACAACCTGACAACTCTCCGACGAGGTCAGTTCATCCGACACAGCATTGCAAAGATCGTAGCTGAACGTACCGATTCCGCAGCGACGCGGCGGAAACGTGGCAACACATGCAAGCCGAAGTTTTGAAGGTTTAATGCGTGTGACCACTATTGTTTCCTTTCGTTTTCCAAGTGCTGTGGAATGAACCCATGTATGGTAAAGGATTCTTTTTCGATCGCAAGCATGCCGAAAAACGCCACTGGCAAGCCTTCCAAAAAGGCGCTGGATAACGGCCGATTAAAGCCCTATTTGGCTGAGGACAGCGATTTGGACGAAACGGTGAACTTCAATGATCTAAACAAGTTGGCCAATAACTGGAGGCAGAACGTCAATGACCGGAATGGGGGTGACCTGCCAAATCCCGGTCCGGCCTGCGTGGAACGGACAGTTCGGATCCTATTGGCGTCTGTCGCGTGATTCAGGGGGTCATGCCGAAGAGGAGGAGGATGGCGACTGGATCGCTCGTTTGGGACGTAACGACTAATCCGCTGAAGATGGACGATAATCTGATCCACGGGGGCTACACTTTTGTTGAACCGAATTGAAGGTTCATGATCCATGAACTTATCGAATTTCGAGAAATGACGAAAGAAGCAACAAATATACCGGGCCAGATAGGTGCCAGCGACCTCTACACGATTGAGGAAGTTAAGAGGCGACTGGGATTGAGCTCGTGGGCCATGTGGAGGGCTCGACGAAGCGGGCTGAAGGTCTATAAGATCTCTCACCACCGATTTGTCCTAGGCAAGGACTACATCGCCTTTGTTGAGAGCACGGGGCTATAAGTTTCTAGTCCCGGCTCATAGTAGCTGTCTCGCTCCGCGAGACGAATCCTCGCAAGATACCGGCCTTCCAGCACAAACGCACTGCGAAGATTAAGTCGATCTTCGTTCTGGCACATCTCACGAACCTCGCCGCACGATGGGCCAGAGTGATCGGCTGTCCACGCTACCGGCCCATGAAGTAAATGTCATCACATTACCATTTTCGGGATCCTCACTCAACGTAAGGCGAGCGGCAGATGAAAACTTACCAATCCCAACTCGACGAGGAGCTAGGGGCTAGGATTCAGAGGCTGGGGAAATGAGGGCTTCGCCCGCTCCCAA
>CAXMSB010000083.1:0-2952 GCA_964195615.1 uncultured Granulosicoccus sp.
CGCCGTGGCCGGGATCGAAGCTAACGCTCAAACGGCGGCTGAACCTGTATCTAGGGCGGCTGGAGCACCGGACCGGTCGTACCAAACCGCGATCGTATCCGGTCAAGCTAACGGTCGAGGCAACCAACGTTTGTAACCTCCGCTGCCCTGCTTGCTTCACAGGCGCCGGCGAGGTCGGCCGCGTGCGCTCGAGCATGTCGCTGGAGCTTTATCGTAAGCTTCTAGCCGAGCTGGGCGACTACCTTTGCGAGCTGGAATTCTACAACTGGGGCGAGCCGCTCCTCTGCAAGAGCATCAACACGATGGTCCAGGAGGCCAGCCGGCGCGGAATCTCCACTACGATCAGCACCAATTTCAGCATTCCGTTCGACGAGCAAAAGGCCGAGCGTCTCGTCGCGTCGGGGCTCACGGTTCTGGGTGTCTCGATCGACGGCGCGCGCCAGGAGACCTACGAACAGTATCGAGTGCGGGGTGACCTGGAGACGGTGCTACACAACTGCCGACTGGTGCGCGAGGCGAAACGGCGGCTGGGGTCGGAGACGCCGCGCATGATCTGGGAGTTCCACATCTTCCCCCACAACGTGGACGATATAGAGGCCGTCCGGTCGATGTCACGCGAGCTCGGTATGGAAGCCGCAATCGGTAAGGGCTGGGTGATCGGGGCGGATTGGGACCCGGAGAAGAAGTGGCCGTCCCTGGGCGAACCAATCGCGGCGCGCTGTCCGTTTCTGTGGGGCTTCGCCGTCGTCAACAACGACGGTGGCGTCGCTCCATGCTGCGGGTCATTCTACCGAGAGGACGACATGGGGTCGATGGCAGCCAGCCCCGAGGCCTTGGGATCGGCGACGTTCCGCGAGATCTGGCGCGGCGAAGGCTTCCGTCGCGCCCGCCAGTTCTATCGCCGTCGGACCGGTGGGCCAGAGGAGCGTCGACAGATCTGCTTCGATTGTCCGAACACGATCATCTGGGAGAATTGGAGCAAGCACCGCGCCGGCGGCGGCACCAAGAATGCGTTCGACGTTGGCTTCACGACCAACGACATCGCCAACTATTTCTGGAACCGTCGCCCAGCGGAGGCGTCGCAGCCGCGACGTGCCGAGTCGGTCGTTCTGCCGGTCGGTGAGTGAGTTGGCAAGGTGCGGCGTCGATTCCCGAGGCTACAATCGAATGTCCGGTGCGGCTCGTAGCTGAAGGAACAACAACTTCGATCACTCGATCAGGACGTCAGTCGGTCCATCTCAGTCGCTGTCGCCCCGGAAGATTTTCTGGTTCTTCTTCGGCGGGTCGTTAAAGATAGCCTCCCAGCACGCGCCGTCTCCGTGGACCAGCTGCACCTTGAGAGGCAGAGTCACCGGCACGATAGGCAGCTCGGGAAGATTCGCGCCCTTGCCCTTCAGGATGATCTTCGCTTGGCCTGGCCAATCACCAGACTTAAGCTGGATTTTCTGGATTCCCTCTCCAAGCACACCGTCGTCCGCGTACTTGAACCCCTTGGCCGTTTCCTTCCAGCAACTCGGGCAGGCCACGCCGCCGGGTATCGGCGCCGCGAGGATCAGCTTCGAGGCGGTTGCCCCACCGTAGAGGCAAAACGAGTAGCCACCGGGCGTGGGATCGCCGAAAACCTCTTTCGGCGTGACATCTCCCCCGCGCCACTTCCAAATCAGCCTGTCCTTGAGGTCATCGAATGGGTCGTTCTTCAGCAGCAGCGATGAATACGTCGCTTCCGGTTGGCGGCAAGAGCCGAGCGGCGACTCCGCGCAACCGGGTATCGCCGTCAGTCGATACACCTTACCACTGACGCGGCCGGCCACGTACAACTCGCCATTGGCGTCCTCGCCGAATGAGCTGGGTCGGAGGCCCGGAACCGGCACGCCGTACGACGTGAGTTGCCAACCTCCACCGCCGTCTGGAGTCAGACTCCACAGGTCGGCGCTGCAGAAATCCGTAAAGAAGTACTGCCCCTCCAGGAACGGATACTGGCTGCCGCGATACACGAAACCTCCGATAACCGAGCAGGCGGGATCGTGATCGAACTCGTGGATCGGAAACGTATAATTCGAGATCGGGCCACAGTCGGTGCGGTCGAACTCGAAGCTACCTTCGTAACACTTCCACCCATAGTTGATCCCACCCGGGCTGCCCGCGGGTTCGAAGTCGACCTCCTCGTGATCGAATTGGCCGACGTCGCCGACGAACATGTCCCCAGTCGAAGAATCGAAGCTGAAGCGGAAGGGGTTGCGCAGGCCGAGCGCCCAGATCTCATCCAATGTCGTCGGGTCGCCGACGAAAGGATTGTCGCCGGGAATCGAGTAGGGCGAGCCGGTGTTCACATCAATGCGGAGAATCTTGCCCAGCAAGACTCCTCCGTCCTGCGCGTTCGTGTTGATACCGGCGCCGTCCCCGACCGAGATATACAGAAATCCGTCCGGGCCGAAACTCAGGTCGCCACCGTTGTGATTGGGGAAGGGCTGATGAATGATCTCGAGGATCACCTGCTCGCTGCCTGGGTTGGCGACGTTCGGGTCACCACTGACTTCGTAGCGCGCGACAATGATGTTACTGGCGTTGTCTGTGTAGTCGACGTAAAAGTAGCCGTTGCTCGCGTAGTCCGGGTGAAAGACCAAGCCGAGCAGCCCCTGCTCGCCGCAGCAACTCACCTTCCCCTGGATGTCTAGGAACGGTGTGGCGAGAACTGTACCATCCGGCTGGACGATGTGAATGACCCCCTCCTGCTCGACGACGAAGAGCCGGCTGTCACCCGCGTTCGCGATGTCTGTAGGCTTTGGCACGCTGGCGAATTCCACCAGGCTTACCGAGGCGGCCGCATGAGCGTCTCTCGCGCCAGAAACGCTACAGAATAAAACGCCGGAAATTGCAGCGGCAGCGACACAACGGCTCGACATGTGCGTACGAACGCCAACAGCGACTTGATCCAACTTCATGGCCCTACCC
>CAXMSB010000084.1:0-2087 GCA_964195615.1 uncultured Granulosicoccus sp.
ACGCCGTATCGAAGCCATGGAAACGGAACTGGAGATCATTGGTCGGGAGACGGCCATTGGTATAGACGGCACCGAACGCGAGGAAGAAGTTAAAGCACAGCTTAGTGAGGAACGGGAGCGACGAGAGAGCCTGCAGGTAAGGTGGGACAAAGAGAAAGATCTCGTTACGCAAATTCTGGAATTGCGTGCAACACTGCGCGGCGAAGCCGGCACAGTGGAGCAAGAACCTTCCGCGGTGCCAGCAGAGGAGGCTGAAGGGGATACCGAGGGTGCAGCTGGAGCATCGGGTGCGGACGCCTCAGAGCTGTCGGCCAAGGAACGCAAGAAATTACTCGGTGAACTCAAAGGATTGCAAGACAAGTTGGTTGAGATGCAGGGCGAGCACCCGTTAATCTTGCCTAGCGTAGATCATCAGGCTGTTGCGTCAGTGGTTCAGGACTGGACCGGCATACCCGTTGGTCGCATGGTGAAAAACGAGGTGGAGACGTTGCTCAACCTCGCCGCTGAACTCGGCAAGCGCGTGGTCGGCCAGGATCACGGGCTCGAGATGATCGCGAGGCGTGTGCAAACGTCCCGTGCCAAGCTCGACAATCCCGGCAAACCGATCGGTGTTTTCATGTTGGCCGGTCCGTCGGGTGTCGGCAAGACCGAGTCGGCTTTGGCGATTGGCGAGTCACTTTATGGTGGCGAGCAGAACGTGATCACGATCAACATGAGCGAGTTCCAGGAAGCGCACACAGTGTCGACGCTGAAGGGTGCGCCGCCGGGCTATGTTGGCTACGGTGAAGGCGGCGTACTGACCGAAGCCGTTCGACGCAAGCCTTACAGCGTGGTTCTTTTGGACGAAGTCGAGAAGGCGCATCCGGACGTTCATGAGATTTTCTTCCAGGTATTCGACAAGGGCCACATGGAGGATGGTGAAGGACGCGTGATCGATTTCAAGAACACGTTGATACTGCTGACGACTAATGTCGGCAGCGATCTGATCATGAACATGTGCAAGGATCCCGAGCTTATGCCAGACCCGGAGAGCCTGGCCAAGAGCCTGCGCGAACCGCTCCTGCAGGTATTCCCGGCCGCGCTGTTAGGTCGGATAGTGACGATCCCGTTCTTCCCACTCAGCGACGAAGTCGTCGGCCTCATTACGCGACTTCAGTTGGGCAGGATCGAAAAGCGGGTCGCCGAGAACCACAAGGTGCCGTTCACGTACGAGGAAGAGGTCGTCGACCTTATTCGCAGCCGTTGCACCGAACTGGAGAGCGGTGGGCGGATGATCGATTCGATTCTGACCAATACCGTTTTACCAACCATCAGTGAGGAGTTTCTCACGCGGATGGTGGAAGGCAAGAGCGTCGATCGGATCCACGTCTCGGTCGAAAAAGACGAATTCAGGTACGCCTTCGACTGAGCTAAGCCAGGAAACTGATCGTCTTCGACGCAACCGCGGTCAGATCGGCACAGCGCACAGAATTGCTGTCGCGCCTGCCAAGCATTGGGATCAAGCCAGCGGCCTGAATCTGGGTCATTGCTCGCTCACTGATCAGTGCCTCAACCGGCGGCTGTAGCGCTTGACCGGTGCCGTCGTCGTACAGCACCGCCGGCAGATCCTCGATCTCGAGGTCGCCTGTGCCGCTGAAGTCCAGTTCATCGGCATGGGCGCGGCCCAGAAGATAGGCGCAGCCGATCGCAGGGTTACCCCACAGGAAACGTTCCGGCTCAGGTCGCGGCGGCAGCTCGTGGAAATCGAACGTGTCGATCGGATCGGTTTCAGGTCCGTAAGGCTGCCTGAGCACGATCCGGGGTGTGGCCAGGCCCACCCATTGCGCAGCAGGGTGGGCGCGAACTTCGGCCCAGAGCCGTCCAGTTTCATCATCAGGTAGTTGCCAATCCCAGGGCGAGTCCAGTTGCTCGAGCGACTGGCAGCCGCACAAGCTGAGGTCGCCGTGAGCGAGAAATGGTGCGCCGGCCTGGCCTGCGATGGCGCCCAGCGTGGTGAGTAGCAGCAGATCGCCGGCATCCAGTGTGAACGAGTAATCGGCGACGAACAGATCCCACGAATCACCGGATGATGACTCGCAGAAAAGTCG
>CAXMSB010000085.1:0-4656 GCA_964195615.1 uncultured Granulosicoccus sp.
TCGTACCCTTCGAGTCGTCGACAACTAGCTCCAACGTGTGAGCAGGCAGATTCGCAATTCGACCGTGTAACGCATGCGTGAGTAGCCCTTGCTCGTCGAAATCGGGCGCCCCGTTGCTATGCAACCCACACCGGCACATCAGTTCGTCGAACCCGTGGAGCCAACCCAGTCCGCTCGGTTCGCTCGTCGGCACAAAAGCCGGATGAATCGGTCCCCGCACGGGTGATTTCCAGCCGAGTTCGCCCCCATCCATCCACGCCTTCCAGACTCCCATCCCCCGAGTCGGAAGAATGGCCACCTTGAGCCGACCGTTGTCGATTTCAACGACGTCGACGCCCGCCGAGAGGCCGCACTGCAGGGTGCGCTTCGCGACGCTCCAACCGGCAGACGTGTTTCCCAAGTCCTGCGCGGCTATCTGGAAGTCGGGGTTGGAATTGGCGCTCGCCTCAGTAAGCGTCCAGCGATGTTCTGCCATTCGAATACAGCTCCCTTCCTACATTCGTTCTATGAAGCGTGTGTCGTCTGATGCTCGGACCGATACCTCCGAGGACTCATCTGCTTGTCTTGCAAAAACCGCCGGTTGAAGTTCGACAAATTGTTAAACCCCGAGCGATGGCAGATTTCTAGCACCGAGAGATCCGATTCGATCAATAGCTGACACGCATGGCTGACTTTTAGACTATTGACGTACTTAACGAAAGTCACGCCCACGGTCTTCTTGAAGAAGCTGCTAAACACGGCAGGGTTCTTGCCTACGAACTCGGCGACTTCCTGCTGCGAAATTCCCTCCCGGTAATGGTCGGTGATGTACTGAATTGTTCGGTCGATCAACCGATGGTGCTCTCGGTGCAGCGAGGGGACGAATCCCGGGCTGGAGATCGTTGACGACTTTCTCGATCTGGCGAGCAGGTCGAGTAGCTCGAGCAGACCGGTCAAACGTCGCACACCCGACAGATTCTTTAAGGCTCGGATGCGGATAGCCGCGGCGTCCTTGACGCTGCTGGAAAACGACAGCCCGTGGGCGCTTCTGGTGAGCAGGCCTTGAACATGACTCAGTTCCGCACATTGAAGCAGTTCGTTTCCCAGAAAATGCGGGCTAAATTGTATGAGGTACGCTCTCTGCTTGGTTGCTCGAGGCGAGCTCGGCACCGATTGCCACGTATGGGGCAAGTTGGGCCCGAGCAACACCAGATCGCCATTGTGATAGTCGCAGATGCTATCGCCGACGAAACGCTTGCCATGACTTCGGTCGATGAGCGTCAGTTCGTATTCCGGATGGAAATGCCAGTTGAACCGAAATTGGCTGGCCGTCTTTACTCGATAGACGAATGAGGCGTGGTGCGGCGCAGCGATTTTTTGAATGACCGCTTTCACGATACCGCGCCCACAGTCCTAGAAGTGAGATGAAATGCTACGAACGGGTCATTCGACGGCTTCGGCCGTCTGAGCCTCGTAGACGAATCGAACGAATCGAGGGTAATAGAGCGATTCGTCAGTGACCACTGTAGCAAGGTTAAACGTATTCGTGCAGTAGGTAACGGCCAACCCCTCGGTCGTCTGCTCGGGGTGCGCCTTCGCCGCGTAGATCATCGTGTCCTTCTGCCCAGAATTTGCCTCTTCCGGGACAAACACAGAGCGCATCGGCGACCAGGGCCCGGTCAACTTCTGGGCAGATCGGACCGCGATGGGGGATTGCGGGAAAGACTTGAACTGCGTGAGCAGAAAGCAGTCGAGCTTCGGCTCGCAGTGAACGGTGAACTCTGTCTGCGCCTTGTCGAGGATCGGTCGAGGAGGAGATTCATCGATTCGGGCCTGTTTTCGCCAATTGGTGTCCGAACCATTCCACCACTGAAGCGTGGAGAAATTGCCCGCCAGCGCATTGGCGACGGGGACCCGGGTTAGGAATAGCTTGTGGGGCGTGGAGTGGTCGGTACCGTAGGAATAGATCCAATCTCCTCTGCGAAGCGAACTGCCGGAACCCACGATGACGCCCAACGAATTCTGCGGAGTTGCTATGAATTGCATGTTCCAATCGCTCGGATTGTCCTGAGGATTGTCAATCAACACGGCTCCCCAGCCCACGACCTTGAACCCGAGTTTCGTACCCGCGTTGCGAATTCGCATGAGAAACACCAGCAGTTTCTCTTCCAGCATCAGCCCGCCGCCGGGCCAATAGTAGACTTCGCCTTCCGCTCGGAAGAAGGAGGAGGGCGTCCCCCGTTCGGTTTCTTGCCAATAGGGGTGAAACTTCGCGGAGGTGGGGTTGTAGCCTACTTGGATCGCAATCGAATTGCGGATGAATTTCGAGGTCTTGCGATGACGCTGCGAGGGGTCTTCGTTCGTGTCGACAAAGGCATCGCCGAACGTCCAGAGGATGCGGCCGTTGCCCAGGTCGATGGAGTTCGCCGCATCGGCGCCCCGCCAGCGCGAATCGCGTTTGAAGAGCCGATCGGCTTCCGGCCAGGGCTCGCAGCGAACGGTCCAGTCCGCGGCAAGGCTAACGCCTGGGGCAATAGACAACATGGAGCACAAAATCGGCACCAGCAGAAGCAGCCTGCTCAGAGTGTCCATGACTTTATTGGTCCTTGGAGAGGACTTCGTCGAGATGCTCGCCGACAAGTTCCGCCCACATTTCGCCATGGGCCTGAAGGCCTTTGGGGCTGAAGTGAATTCCCAAGCCTTCGAGGTCACGGTGATCGCCCGTGAGGGTGTCGGTATCTGGCCCCGCCAGTGCGACGGCGTCACTCCACAGCCGCTGCTGAGCGTCGCGCACGCTGTCGAACCGCAGTTTTTCTGGGTTGTGGTACGACGCCTGTGCCACGAACCAGGGAAATTCCCACCCAGCCCTGGCTCGCGAGGCGATGATCACGTTCCTGAGCTTCTCGTAGTACTCATCCGACGTCATCTGAACGTCGCTCTCGCCCTGGTGCCAAAGCAGCGCGCGGAAACCCTTCGGCCCCAATTGATGGACGCGCGTCATCATCCATTTGAACAGATCGCCATCGGCTTTCCATTGATTGACGCTGGTGCCTCCGTAGCCGGTCGCTGCCACACCGATCGGGACTTTGTATTTCTCGTACAGCTTGTCGCCAAACGTTGGCCAAAAACTTCCGCCTTGGCTGCTGTCGGCAACACCTGGCTGCGGATCGTCGGCAATCTGCCAGTGTTTGCCTCCGAATGAGGAAACCATGCCGGTCTTCTGTTGCGTTTTGAACTCTCCACAATTGGTGGAGTTCGATTGGCCCGCGCCAACAAAGACCTCGCCCACGCCGAACCGATCGACTCGCTGCTGAGCGACTACTTCGCCGTCGTTCTTGGCGCGAACGTCCAGTGAATACCATCCGCCGGCGGGAATCGCCAGCCTGATGTTGAACTCGCGAAGGGCCGACACGGTCGGCACGGAGATCCACTTCTCCGGCAGCGGGCCGTCCCTCGATTCGCCGGATACTCGAATCTCGAACGTGTCGACGTCGACGCCACAGCGCCCGCTAACGAGGACCTCGCCTTCGTCGATCGTGCGGCGCTGAAAGACTTGGTAGGAGCGCGGCGAGAGAACCGTAAGCGGCGAGTCCGGCGGCAGAACATTGAGCTTCACCAGCTCTTGGTGCTCTTGGGAGGTCGCTTTGCCAAAGCGAATCTTGATCTCCCGGCTCTCGCCAGGCTTTAGATCGACTTGCCCGACCTGGTGAGGCCCCTGCCAGGGCCCCCAGACCTTTGTAAAGCCGTCGATCTGCAAACGAATGTCGCCCCGATAGCAGGTGAGGCTGCTCACGTCGGCGGTGATCGGCACCCCGACGAGTTCTCCCTGACCGCCGCG
Organism: uncultured Granulosicoccus sp.; assembly: GCA_964195615.1. Classification (GTDB taxonomy): domain Bacteria; phylum Planctomycetota; class Planctomycetia; order Pirellulales; family Lacipirellulaceae; genus Bythopirellula. Next base: position 3,818 of record CAXMSB010000085.1, read on the forward strand.
CAATCCATCCATGTTGCCGGCAAAGACCGTGAAAAAGACGACGTCTACATTCGAGTGGTTGGAGACTTCCCAAACCATGCCGTCGTCGGCAAACGAGTATTGAATCTTGGTGAGATCGCCACTGGCGGCAATCGTATCCTCGGCAGGCTGTTTGACCTCGTTGAGTTTCAGCGGTCCCAGGTAGAAAAAGTAGGTGCCGCGAGAGATCGAGACGTTGGCTGCCAGAAACTCCTGGTTGTGAACGCGGAGGCTCGTCAGGCAGCCGTCCCAGTCGACCTGGGCCTGGTAATCACCCGCATGAATCTCCAGCGGGTTCGGCCGCGACTCGATACGGACTTCTGCTTGGGCCCGAGCGGCAACGGCTGAGATGAAGCAAAGTAGTATGGGCAGAAGCCAAGTGTTGCGGTTCATCATCGGCGAATTTCTTGAAGGGCTCGTCCAGCTTCCAGAAGAGCGAAGAATTGCGCGAGAGGGCCTAGCGAGACTTCAGGTCGAACTTGGCGTACGGGTCGCCAGGTTTCGGTTCGAAACCTAGGGTCGTCTCGGTATTGTACTTGGCTGGAATGCTGATTTCGGGGTGCGTTATCTCCACGCGATAGGTTCCGGAGTGGACACCACGGATTCCTTTCTGATTTTCCGGGAGATCTTCGTCAGCAACGGCCACTGATCCAGAGCCCCCGTTTCTAGTAGTGCCGACTGCTGGCTTTACGTCTTCGCCGAGATAAGGCTCGGGCACAAAACGGACGGTAGCTCCGCCTAGCGGTCTTTGGTCAAGGTGAACCGTTGCGGATAGCCGCGCTAGTGCGACATTTCGATCGACAAACAGCTTGAGACGAGCA